>JBDSZD010000312.1:0-31925 GCA_039925325.1 Sphingomicrobium sp. | reverse complement strand
TATATGGCGGATCAGGGCTTTTTCGTTCGCTATGCCGTTGTTATCGCGATTTTTATCATTTTTGGCTTCGTCCAGTTCGGGCTTCGCGGATTCGCCGACGTTCGCACCGCTCCGCCCCTGGTCCATCTGCACGGCGGATTGATGCTGGGTTGGCTGGGCATTTTCGTTGCCCAAAACATGCTGGTCCATAAAGGCGAGCTTGGGATGCATCGCAAACTGGGCTGGTTTTCGGCGGCGCTGGTGACGGTGATTGCGCTCACCGGCGTAATGACAGGCTATCACGCCGTCGCGGCCGGTCGTCAGCCGCCGTTCTTCTCGCCGCCGTATTTTCTGGCTCTGGCGACAGTCGGATCACTCGTGTTCGCAGCGATGGTATTGTGGGCCGTGACGTTGCGGCGTCAGGTGCAGTGGCATCGCCGGATCATGTTGGGGGCGATGTTCATCCTGCTCGAACCGGCGCTTGGCCGGCTGCTGCCGATGCCGCTGATCGTGCCGTGGGGCGAATGGCTATCGCTCGCGATTCAATTGGTCTTCGTCGGCGTCCTCGCGCGCCACGACCGCAAGGTGCTCGGCGCGGTGCATCCGGCCACCAAGGCGATCGGGGCCATTCTCATCCTATCGCACGTCCTGTTTGAACTGCTCGCGGTGCTGCCGCCGGTTATCAGCTTCGCGGAGGCGGTTGCGGCGGGCTGATTCGCACCATATCTTCGATGGCAGCGTGGGCCTGGTCCGCGCTGGAGGAGTGCGCGCGTGACGGTCCAGCCAGCAAGTTTGAAGGGCGTCGATCTGCTCGGTGAGATCAAACGGCTCAAGGTCGAGCGCAACGCTGTCATCCTCGCCCATTATTATCAGAAGCCGGAAATTCAGGATCTTGCGGACTTCGTCGGCGACAGCCTCGATCTGTCGCGCAAGGCGGCGGCGACCGATGCCGAGGTGATCGCCTTTTGCGGTGTGCGCTTCATGGCGGAGACGGCGAAGATCCTCAGTCCGCAAAAAACGGTCATCCTGCCCGACATGGATGCGGGTTGCAGCCTCGAGGATAGTTGCCCGCCTGACCAGTTTGCGCGGTTCCGGGAGGCCCACCCCGACCATATCGCGCTGACCTACATCAATTGCTCGGCCGAGGTGAAAGCGCTCAGCGACATCATCGTCACGAGCAGCAGCGCGCAGATCATTCTCGACCAAATCCCGCTCGACCAGAAGATCATCTTCGGACCCGATCGCCATCTCGGCGGCTATCTCGCGCGCAAGACGGGCCGGGAGATGCTGCTGTGGCCGGGCATCTGCATCGTCCACCAGGCGTTCAGCGAGACGGAATTGTTGAAGCTGATGGCGGAAAATCCGGGCGCTCCCGTAGCCGCTCACCCCGAATGCCCGCCGCATATCGTCGAGCATGCCGAACTGGTCGGATCGACCAAGGCGATCCTCGACTTCGCGCGGACCAGCGCCGCGAGCACGATCCTGGTCGCGACCGAGCCCCACATCATTCATCAGATGAAGAAGGCCGCTCCGCACAAGACGTTCATCGGGGTCCCGGGCGGCGACGGGAACTGCAATTGCAACATGTGCCCCTACATGGCGCTCAACACGCTCGAGAAGCTCTACGTCGCGCTGCGTGATCTCAAGCCGCAAATTGAGATGAGCACGGACCTAATGAACCGCGCCCGCGTGCCGTTGGAACGCATGCTCGAGATGGCGGGCGGGACCGTCGGCAAGGGCGACGTCGGACGGCCAGATATTCAGGCTGCGATCGATCCCGAGGACATCGATCCCCGGATCAGCGGGGATTAGAGTGTGTTTCAGTAAAACTGCACCGACACCGCTTCAACCAAGCTCAGGCTGGCTTGCGCGCGTATCGCTCCGCGAATTCGCTTTCCGACATGATCAAGTAGCGGACCATGTCGATGAACGCCCACGGTATGGAGATGATCAGGCCAACGAAGGTGCAGGTCAGCACCAGCATCGCGATGGCGGAGCCTTTGCGGCCCAGATAAAAGCGGTGGATGCCGAGCGGCCCGAGCAGGAAGGCGATGAGAGCGGCAACATATTTGTTGCGGTCATTCGGATAAGTCGGCGCTGTCGATTGCACGACCGGAGCCGGGGACGTGCCTGGCACCGGAAAAATACTCAGCGCCCGATTTTGCTCGCTTTCGAAGTCGACCTGCATCCCGATTGCGGGCTGGCCGCGATGCGCCCAATCCGTGGGGCTGAAGCTGTAGCGACGCCCGTCTTCGCCGGTGACGATCCCGTCGCCGGTCCGCGTGTCCACTCCCAATACTTGTCCGCGCATCATTCCCCGCCATGAAGCTTAGTGGCGAATATGAGCACGCAGCCGAAATTTGCAAATGACTAGGATGACCCCCCGGACTTCTTGCCGAGCAGGCTGCACGTGATGAACCGCGCGTGTGGCTCCGTCGTGACGAAAAATTCCTTCACTCCGCATGAAGTGAGAAGCGCGACAATGTGGTTCAGCGGATAGTCGTTCATCTGCATCGCGGGCGCATTCCACCGGCGGCCTGCGCAGATGTTCTGCCAGACCTTCACTCCGGGGATATTGGCGCTGGACCAGTACAGCAGGCGCCATCCGAGATTCTCGGTACGGAATGACACGTGGACGTGAAAGCCGCCGCCCGGCCGGACCTTGTCGATCAGGCGGGACAGGATGCGCAGGCCGCGGCGAACGGGAATATGTTGCAGAACGATGTGGCTGTTGACGAAATCGAACGCGCCCGGCGCATGGGTGAGATCGTCATCCGCGAGCGCAAATTGCGCATTTTCCGTCCCACGTGTCCGCGCATTTGCCTGTGCTTCCAAAAGCATCGACGGCGCAACGTCGAGGGCGACGACCTCCGCAAATTCTTGCGCGAGCGGGAGCGTCAGCCTGCCAACGCCGCAGCCATGGTCCATCGCGCGGTCGCGCTTCAGCGCCCCGAACAGTGTTTCGTAGCGCTCGAGCAAATCGGGAATGAAAGCGCGGCCGGTGGCGAAGAATTCGTCCTGGTTGCGGGCGATCTGATCCGCGCTGAATTTTTCATGCGCGAGAACGCCGAAATAGGGATTCTCGCGTCCCCATTGCTCCCAGGCTTTGTCGGTGTTCGGCATCGCCACACTTCACCCCAGTCGCGCACGATCCGCAATGGCGATTTGGTCGTCGGTATTGCGGGCCACCGGAATTCCGGGGTCGCCGCGTTCCCCCGGTTCACCGGGACGCGACCGGCTGGTCAAATGATCGGGGATTGGTCGACCGGAATGGTTTGCGCCGGTGCATTGATGGTCGCCGATTGTGGATGGTGCTTGTCGAGGTGGCGTTTGATGATGCGGAGATTTCGGCTGTTGGATCGAAAGAAAAAGTCCGGGACGGCGCCGACCCACGGAATCATACCCAGCAGCCAGTCGACGCCGACATTGCCGCCCATGCGCGTAAGCTGCATCTTCGACATACCCAGATTGCGCGCTTCCCAAGCCATATAGCCGCCAAGTACCGCGCCCGCCGTGCTACCCAGGAACGGCACGAGGTCGAGCAATACATCGAGGCCGACCTGCCGATTGGTGCCGGGGATAACGAACAGCCGCTCAAGCAAATGTTCGAGCGTTTCGATGCGCTGCCGGACGGAGGCAGGATCAGAGCCAAAGCCGCGAAATTTCGGCTGATCTGGAGTGGCGTTGGGGGTCATCGCTCAATCTCTTCCGGGAGTGTCTTGCAGGGCCGTAAGCGTGTGGCGCGCAAAGCGGTTCCCGGAGAAGCCGCGCACGCGATCCGACACCAATGACCAACGGATCGGCGCCGTCAGCGCGATGAACAGCACTTGCTCGTCCATGATCTGCGCAGCCTGATTCAGCAGTGCGCCCCGTTGTGGAGCGATGGGCGCAGCCCGGGCAGCCTCGATCAACGGATCGGCGGCGTCCGCGCAAATCGCACTAACTTCGCACCGCAATTGCCGCAGGAACCACGCAGGAGAAGCCGAAGGCGCGACCGCGTCGATAAATTTCAGGTCGATCGGTTGCCCGGGTGAAGCGCGCTCGACTTTGATACCGAGCAGGCCCCAGTCGCGCTGCAATTGCCTGAGCAGGAGGTCTGCTCCAGCGCCTTCCGGGAGGGCGATCCGCAACGAGGGCTTCTCGTCGACGCCAAACAGCCTGTCCGACTCGGCAATCAAGGCCGCGCGTCGGTCGGCGATGGGCAGGTTCAGCCATGCGGGCGCAACCGGTTCCGGCACGCCTTCCAACCCGCCCTGCAGGATCGTCGCGCGTGGCAGCAGGCCGGGGACACCGAGCTGCGCCACCAGCGCGCCGCGGTCGATGGCCTGTGACAGCAAGGCGCGAACTTCCGGATCGGCCAATGGGCCATCCTTGCGCAGGGGCTGCAGGCCGAACAGACCGGCGACCGGATCGAACACAAGCGCTCCGCGTGGCAGGCGCTGCGCCCGGGCCAGCGGAAGGTCCGCGAACGTTCCGCCCAGGATCAGATCGACGCGGCCGGCGACGAAGGCCTTCACCGCTGGGTCGGTACCCGCCGCGCTCAGCCAAACCTCCTCCGGCCCGTCGGTCTCCCCGTCGAGTTCAGCGCGTTGGCGCTCAAGCCGCAGATCGCCATCCGCACCGCGCTTGGCGCTCAAGGCAAACGGACCGGTTCCGCGCCCATTGCTGATGATCGCGAGCTCCGGCTGCGCCAGCAGCTGCAGCAAATTAGGGCGCGGTGCGCGGAGGCGGAATTCGATCACCCGATCCGTCATCGGAACGATCTCTTCGACCGCGCCCAAAGTATCTTTCAGTGTATTCTGGCTATTGGCGGCAACGGCCCGTTGCAACAAGCGCGCAACCTGCCTCGCGGTTACTTTGCTGCCATCGGACCATTTGGTCGTCGCGATCCTGAAGATGTAGCTGAGGCCGTCGTCGCTGACGATCCAGCGCTCGGCCAGCCCGGCCTCGATCTGGCCCGAGGCATCGAACCGAACCAGCCCTTGCGCCACATTTGCGAGCAACATGGTGTCCGGATTGCTCAATGGCTCCAGATTGGGATCACGGAGTTTCGCTTCGCCGCCAATCACGACGACCTTGATCGCGCCTTCGGGCTTGGGTTGGCATCCCGAAGCACCAATCCCGGTCGCTACCAGCATCGCCAACAGGAAATTGTGCATCCGCATCGGACCGCTGTAGCCCGTCGTCTACGGCTGCCCAAGCCCCGCGGATCGCTGCACAGCGGCGGTTCACCAACAGGCTGGATATATGCCCGGCAGTGTTTTAGTGGGCTAAGGCAGTGGCTGGCCCACTGAGTGGATGCGCAAGAAGGGAAATCGTGGCAGGCAGCGACGGCATCTGGAGCCGCGGCGGGCAAAATGTCGAGGAGCTTCCCGACCCGTTTTGGTCCGAAGCGAACTCGCCCGGATTACCGGACCAGCCCCCCACTGAACATCTTGCTGCCGCCCGGCCACGCCGCCGTCGGCTCAGGATTGCCTTTTACGCATTCGCCATCCTCGCCTTCGTCACGCTCATCTGGCTGATCGTTACCGCGCCGTTGTCGCGCGCGCTCGAACCGCTCGACGACCCCGCCATGCTGTTCATGACCAGCGACGGGCACGCGTTCGCGCGTCGGGGTGCGATCAAGGAAGCGCCGGTCGAAGTCCAGAAGCTGACGCCGCACACGCCCAAAGCCTTTATCGCGATCGAGGACCGCCGGTTCCGCCGGCACTGGGGGATCGATCCGCGCGCGATCGGGCGAGCAATGGTCGCCAACATGCGCGCCGGGGGGGTTCGCCAAGGTGGAAGCACGCTCACTCAACAGCTTGCCAAGACGAGCTTTCTGTCGAGCGACCGAAGCCTCAAGCGAAAGGCGCAGGAGGTGATCATCGCTTTTTGGCTCGAGGCTTGGTTGACGAAGGACGAAATTCTCGGGCGCTATCTTTCCAGCGTTTATTTCGGGGACGGGGTATATGGGCTGCGGGCTGCGTCGCGCCATTATTTTGGGCGATCGCCGGAGCGACTGACGCTGGCCCAATCGGCAATGCTCGCGGGCCTTGTGCAGGCGCCATCGCGGCTTGCGCCGACCAGGAACCTGCTGGGCGCCCAGAAACGAAGCCGCTTAGTGTTGGCGGCGATGGCCGACACCGGCGTGATTTCCAGGGCGCGCGCTGGCGCAGTCGTGCCGGCGCGGCCGATCCGTCGCCGGACCAAGATTCCCGCGGGCACCTATTTTGCGGACTGGGTCGCCCCGCAGGCGCAGGATGCCTTCGCGGCGGACTTCGGCGAAGTGAAGGTTCGCACGACGCTCGATTATAATTTGCAGCGGCTGGCCGTGCGTGCAGTGAGCCGTGCGGCGGTCGGCAATGCCCAAACCGCGCTGGTTGCGATGCGTCCCGACGGAAGTGTCGTCGCGATGGTCGGCGGGCGCAGTTACAAGGACAGCCCGTTCAATCGTGCGACGCAGGCCCGCCGGCAACCGGGGTCGGCGTTCAAGCTGTTCGTCTATCTTGCCGCGATGCGCGCAGGCTGGACGCCCGACAGCAAGATCGAAGATCGCCGGATCACGATCGACGACTGGAGCCCGGCCAATAATGACGGCGTGTACCGGGGCACGATTACGCTGCGCGAAGCTTTCTCGCGGTCGAGCAACGCCGCCACCGTGCGTCTTTCCGAAAGCGTCGGGCGCGGCAATGTGATCCGGGCCGCCCGCGATCTCGGCATTTCCACGCCGCTTCCGGACAATCCGAGCATTGCGCTGGGAACTGCGGGGGTGAGTTTGATGGAGCTCACTTCGGCCTATGCCGCCGTGGCGAGTGGGCGATATCCGGTTCGCGCGCGTGGTCTGCATCTTGGCGAACCCGAAGGGCAGGGCTTTGCAAGTTTATTCCAGAGCAGCGGCAGCCTCGATCGACGGCGCGACTGGGCGCCGATGCTGGACCTGCTGTGGCAGGCCGCCAACAAGGGCACCGGCCGCAGGGCGGCACTCACTACTCCGACGTTCGGTAAGACTGGAACTACCCAGGCGAATCGTGATGCCCTATTTATCGGATTCGCTGGCAATCTGGTGGTTGGCGTGTGGGTCGGGCGCGACGATAACAAGTCGCTCGGTGATGTCACCGGTGGGACCGTACCGGCGAGCATCTGGCGTAGTTTTATGACGTCGGCGCTTGCGGTCGATGGAAGCCGGGGGCCGGCCTTGCCAAGCGAATTCAAGGTGCCGCAGAGTCAGCCGCCGTCCCGTCCGAAGCAAAGCCCGCTTCCGCAAGACTGGAGCGACCCTTCCAGGCCGTTGGAGGATCTTGCGAAGATGATCGAAGAGCTATTTGGCGAATGAGTAGCGGGGGAAAACTTTTTTCTTGGTTAACGTTTGTAAAGCCTGCGTTTTAAAACTTTCTCAACGGGTCCGGGACTACTCCATGCTCAACCTGAACGTCAGACCGTCCAGGTGGGGAACAGCGCTTCCCTTGAATGTGGAGCCTTAAGGAGACCAGAGATGATCAAGCGTTTTTCAAAGCTGATGAACGACAGCCGTGGCGCGACCGCGATTGAGTATGGCCTGATTGCCGCTCTTATCGCCGTTGCCGCGATTACCGCAATGAAGGGCATCGGCACCAAGCTGAACTCGACCTTCCAGTCGGTTTCGAACGACCTCAAGTAAGTCTTCGCGACTTACTGCAAGATTGGGCGGCGGTGCTTTGGCACCGCCGCTTTTTCTTTGTCTTTCGCGAGCAGAAGTAGCGCCTGTTCGGAAATGTTCACATCCGCAACGAATTTAACCTTTCGTCAACTCTGTGAGCGCATTGCTGATATTGCACTCGAAGCGTGCGCGGGTGGGGATGCAATATTTATCGCAGATGCGACCAAGCGGAGACGAACAATGATCAAGCGTTTTACAAAGCTGATGAACGACAGCCGTGGCGCGACCGCGATTGAGTATGGCCTGATTGCCGCTCTTATCGCTGTTGCCGCGATCACTGCGATGAAGGGCATCGGCACCAAGCTGAACTCGACCTTCCAGTCGGTTTCCAACGATTTGTCCTAGTTTCGACGAGTTGGGCGTAGCTGAGCGGCGGGGCCGAAAGGCTCCGCCGTTTTTGCGTCTGGCGTCTCCCAGTGCATTTCGTGCATGCTAGCGGCAGGTCTTTGCATTTTACAGGCGGACGGAAGAGGACGACAAGCGGAGGCAGGAGAGGACGACACACTTACCTTTTGGAGGTCAGAATGTTTCGATCCATTAGCCTGATTGCACTCGCTCTTGCGTCCGTCCCGGCCTCCGCTGCCGAGACAGGAACGCGCATCGTTTCCGTCGACGGTGATCGCATTGAATATGTAACACGGCTCGATGCCGGCGACATTGTCGTCATCGACGGCCGTTCCATCAAGGGTCACGACCCGCTTCATCTCGTCGTGGCGCCCAGTGGCCGGGTGCGTGGCGAAATCGGGGCGACCCCGGTCAGTTTCATGATTTCGAAAGCGCACCGCGAACGGGTCGTCCGCCAATTGCGGGCGCAGGTTGCGCCGTCGGTTGCAATGGCTGCAAGTGCCGTCGCGCCGAGCGTAAAGTAGAGATTACAGCGGGCCGGTTCACGCCGGCCCGTCCCTTTCGTGCGCGCTAATTTTCGACGAAGCGGTCGAACAGCCAGTCGTGAAACGCACGTACGGGTCGGCGCTCCAACGCCGACGGCTGGCACGCGAACCAATAAAGGTAGGGGCTTTCGGCGGTGCCCTCGAAGATCGGCACAAGCCGCTCGTCTCGCGCCGATTCGAGATGACTTTCGAACATGAACGCGACGCCCAGGCCTTCGGCCGCGGCATCCAGGATCAGCTGGCCGGAATCGAATTGGTTATAGGCGGCTGGTTCAAGGTCGGCGAGGCCGACGCTTTTGCGCCAAGCGTCATAATTGAGCGGCATTTCGCGGTGAAGGAGCACGGGGACGCTGGCGATGTCCTCAGGCTTGCGCACGGCTTTCGGCCCGCTTTGCAATGACCGCGCCCCAAGTGCGATGATTCGGCCGCGGCCGATGGCCCGGGAATAAAGCCGCGGATCGACCGCGCTCGTAATGGCAATGGCCGCATCGAGCCCCTCATTGAGGCGATGCAGGCGGTTGGCGCCGGTGTCGATCTCGACCTGCAAATTGGGGTGGCGTTCGCGCAGCGACGGCAGCTCGGGCATCAGGCGCTGCGAGGCGAATAGCGAGGGGACGGCGATCCGGATCTGCATCGATTTGCTCGGTGCGCTTACCCGCTCGACGGCATCGGCCAGCGCATCCACGTGCGGACCGACCTCCCCGAGAAAGCTCTGGCCATGCTCGTTCAGCACCACCGCATTATGGTGCCGGTCAAATAATGGCGTTCCGACGAAGTGTTCGAGCGCCTGGATGCGCCGGGTCAAGGCCGGCGAAGATAGAGCGAGCGAGTCGGCGGCGGCCTTGAGTGACCCCAGCCGAGCGACATGTACGAACGCCTGAATCGCACCCATGGGGGGAAGTCTGCGCATGCCGCCAAGCATAGGCTCATTGTGCAGCGCAGCAAAGCGATAATGCACAAAAAAGGGGCCTTCCGGTGAGGGAAGGCCCCAAGGTTTCCTTGGAGAGGATGCCGTATCAGGCGGGAGGAGATATGCATCCACCCGAGAATTGCTGCAAGTGCGAAGACTGCATTTGCAGAATGCACCAATAGCAACCAGCTCGAAGAGATCAGTTCAGGCGTACCACGGTCACGGATCGCGGCGGCAGCGTCAGTCGGACTTTTCCGCCCCGGGCCTGCGCTTGAGCAGGTTTCGGCTGGACGAGCGCAGGGTTGGCAAAGGTGTTGACCGAATCCACCGCCGGTGCGGTCAGGGTTTCGCCGGAAACCGACGTTACCTTCAGTCCCGCCACGGTCAAATCGGTCTCGTTCGCTTCGCTTGCATGGAGATTGGTGACCGACAGCCACATTTTCCCGTCGGTGCCTCGCGCGGCGATCGCGTCAATCCGCGGCAAAGTGAACGCGCCCTCGCGATATTCGCCTTTGTCGTAGGTGACCGGCACGAAGGTCGCGTCCTGGAACGGAATGTACATCTTAAACACGTGGTAGGTCGGCGTCAGCACCATCTTGTCGCCTTCCGTCAGGATCATCGCCTGCAGGACGTTGATCATCTGGGCAATGTTGGCGATCCGCACGCGATCGGCGTGACGGGCGAAAATGTTGATGTTCAGCGACGTGATCAGCGCATCGCGAATGCTGTTCTGCTGCACCAGGAAGCCGGGGCGACTACCGGGCGTGGCCGCGTACCAGGAACCCCATTCATCGACCGCCAGGATCACGCGCTTCTCGGGATCATATTTTTCCATGATCGCGCTGTGCTTGGTGACGATTTCCTCCATTTTCAGCGTCGAATCGAGGATCCGCGCCCAATCGTCGCGTCCGAAGCCCGTCGCAGCCTTGGACGGCGGCCATTTGTCGGCGCCGATGGTGTAATAATGGACGCCGACGCCGTCGATCTGGCGGGCGGCTTCGCGCATCATCACCTCGGTCCAATCATAGTTGGTCGAGTTGGCGCCGCTGGCGATCTTCAGGGTGTTGGTCCCGGCCGGAGTCTTGATGAAGGTTGAAAAGCGGCGCGTGACATCGGCGGCATATTCGGCGCGCATATTACCGCCGCAGCCCCACAATTCGTTGCCGATGCCCATCATTGTCAGTTTCCAAGGGGTCGCGCGCCCATTGGCCTTGCGCAGATCGGCGAGGCTGCCGGCGGGCGCGGTCATATATTCCACCCATTCCGCCATCTCGCGCGGCGTCCCATTGCCGACATTGCCCGAGACATAAGGCTCCGCGCCGATCATCTCGGCAAAATCCATGAATTCATGGGTTCCAAAGGCGTTGTCCTCGGTCACACCGCCCCAGTGGGTATTGATCTTGACCGGCCGCGAGGCGCGCGGGCCAATGCCTTCGCGCCAATTATATTCGTCGGCGAAACATCCGCCCGGCCAGCGCACCAGCGGTACTTTCAACGCTTTGAGTGCGGCCACCACATCGTTGCGATAGCCGCGGGTGTTGGGAATGCTGCTGTCCGGCCCGACCCACAGGCCTCCATAAATGCCGGTCCCGAGATGCTCGGCGAACTGCCCGAAGATACGGCGGTCGATCTTGGCGCCCTTCGCCGAGGCATCGAGCGCAATGCTCGTGCGGCTCGGCTGGGCGATGGCTGGCGCAACGGCCAGCGTCATTGATGCCACCAAAACCGCAACAAACTGTCGTAACCAACCGGACCGCATTTCACTCTCCCTCTTTTGTCTTACTATTACGGCTGAACCGCCGGGACGCAAGAGTGCAGGAGGGCATTGATGCTTTCGTGTGCGTGCAGTGGCGTACTGCGGCTTAACGCCAGTCGCGGGCCCGTGCTTTTGCTTCCTGCTTGGCGTCAAACGGCTCGCCCGCGATCCGGGTTTCGATCAGCGCGGCAAGGTTGGGGTCGCTGCCAGCGGCTATGCGATAGCTGCCGTCCTGACCTTCGGGCGCTGCGAACAGACCGTGGATTCGCCAATGCCCGACTTCGCTGCAGGCAACACCTGACGACGCATTGTTCTCGAAGCTTCGGCAGATCGCGCCGGATCGATCGCGGAATGTCAGACCGATGCGCGTGTCACCGGAGGCGGCGCTGGCAAGCTGCGTGTCCAGTGCGTGGTCCAGAGCCGAGGCGGCGACCATCTGTCCGCCGCGAAGCTCAAAGGGTGAGCCGTCATCCGTTGGGACCATGGTTCCGACGACGATTCCCACGGCAAGAGTCGCTGCCATTGCCGCCCAGTGCTGGACGGCTGGACGCCCCGATTGCCTGCGCTGTCGCCAGCTCGCCAGTTCGGTCACAGGCGACGGCGGTCGCACGGCTGATCGTATCCGATCCGGGATGGGTGCCTGGGTGACGGGGTCAAACGCCCCGTGCAATTGCATTGCAAGCGCGCGGTGTTCCGCGGCGGCGTCGCTAAGCTCGGGGTCGGCGGCGACGCGCTTTTCTACCTCCGCCGCTTCCTCTGGATTGAGCTCGCCATCGAGCCAGGCGAAAAATTGTTCGTCCATCACCGTTCACCCACAAGTGCCAGAAGCGCGGTCCGTCCGCGCACCAGCCGGCTCGATACCGTGCCGATCGGAAGACCAAGCAGTTCCGCGGCTTCGCGATATCCGAAACCTTCGATCAGGATCAGCGCCACCACTTCGCGTTGCTCGTCGGGCAGGCGTTCCATCGCCGCCATCACCCGCTGCAGGTCGATCGCAGCGTGGATCGCGCTGCGTGGATCCTCGCCGACCGATTCGGCTTCCTCGGGCGGCGCTTCCACCTTCTCCTTGCGAGCGCGCGACCGGGCCGTGTCGATCCACAAATTGCGCATGATTCGATAGGTCCAGGCATCGAGACGCGTCCCGGGCTGCCATTGTTCGCGCGACCGCAGCGCCCGCTCGATCGTGAGCTGCGTAAGGTCGTCCGCGTCGGCCGCATTTCGGCTGAGCCCATGCGCAAACCGCCGCAGCCTCGGAAGCAAGGTGGTGAGCTCGTCCTCGAACGCGAAAGTTGCGGTCATTCGTCCTCATAGGGATGAAACGACAGGTTGCCGCCGTTTCATCCGTAAAGGCATGTTAAAAAGGTTCGATGATGTCCAGATTCGCCCACAATAGTTTTATGCTGATGGTCGGCGCGGCCCTGCTGACCGGAAGCGCCACCGCCCAGCTACTCCCTTCGGCCGGATTGCCGCCAGTTGGCCTGCCCACCGGAAATGTCCCGATCGCGGGGCCAGTCGCGGGGCCAGTCTTCGAGCGCCTCCTCGGCCCGCAGGAGCGGCGCCAGGTCATCAGCCCGACGCTCGACAGCGTCGCGGGCCTGCCGAACTCGATCATTCAATCCGGGACTGGCTCGCTGCTCGATCTTCGCCGGTTGCGCCTGCAACAACTCATTCGCGACAACCGCACGCAGCTGGAAAGCGATGCATCCGGTTACCCGGTTCGTCGCGGTATCCTGATCGCAATCAATCCCGCCCCTTCCGCGCTGCAAGGCGCCGCCGTCGCGGGCTTCCGTACGATCGGCGGCGAGTCGGTCACTCAGCTTGGTTTTACCACGGTGCATCTGACCGTCCCGAAAGGGATGAGCGCGCGCGAAGGCCTCAAGCGCCTGCGTCAGATCGCGCCTTCGATCGAAGCGGATTACGATCACGTCTATGAGCCAGCGGGCGGCGCATTGATGCCGGTTGCAGGCGCGCTTGCGGCAGCCGCCGGCGGTGCAGGAGTCCGCATCGGAATCATTGACGGAGGCGTGGCATCGCACCCCTCGCTCGCGGGGGCCGGCATCGACCAGCACGGCTTTTCCGGTTCACCCCAAGCAACAGGACATGGAACGGCCGTCGCGTCGCTGATGGTGGGAAATCAAGGTTTATTTCGGGGCGCCGCACGGGGCGCATCCCTGTTCGTCGCCGACGTCTATGGCGGTAATCGCGCGGCGGGCTCGGCATCCGCCGTCGTGCGCGCGTTCGGCTGGCTCGTGTCCAGGCAGACGCGCGTAATCAACGTCAGCCTGGTCGGACCACCGAATGTCGTGCTGGCCCGCGCCATTCAACAGGTGCGAGCGCGGGGCATCCAGATCGTCGCGGCCGTCGGCAATGACGGTCCGGCCGCGCCGCCACAATTTCCCGCCTCCTACCCCGGGGTCGTCGCCGTGACCGGAGTCGATGCGGATGGCCGGGCACTGATTGAGGCGGGTCGGTCGACGCATCTGGATTTCGCCGCGCCCGGCGCTGACATGGCGGCTGCGCTTCCCAACCAGGGCTATGCCAAGGTTCGCGGGACCAGCTTTGCCGCACCGTTGGCCGCCGCGCGCCTCGCGGCGCTTGGCTCGGTCCAATTGCTGGCCTCGGAAGCACGCCCCGGCAGGGGCCGGGTTGGCCGTGGAGTCGTTTGTTCCGACTGCCGAGTGGATCCGAAGCTGGTTCGGGCAAAATAAATTGCGTGGGGCGGGATGAAGCGCAGGGCCGGTGTCGTTCTCCTTGATGAGGATCGTTTTCAAAGCGCCTCACGGATTTCGAAAAGGAGAATTAAAATGAAGACCATTCTCATCGCCAGCGCAGCGATCGCTCTGGCTGCATCGCCAGCGCAGGCGCAATTGCTCGGCGGAGTGACCGGAGCGGTCAATGGCGCGGTCAATGGAACCCTTGGCGGATCGTTGAACGGAGCGGGATCGCTCGGTGGAGTGTTGAACTCCGCCGGCAATGTCGGCGGCCTGCTCAACGGCACGAATGCAATCACCAACAGCGTGACGGGATCGGTTTCGGGCAACGGCAGTGCGTCGGCGAGCAAGAACGTCGATACGCGCAGCGGCTCCGCCAGCGGCAACGCCGGTCTTGCCGGAACCGTCAGCGGTGCCGCGAGCGGCATAACCAATGCCAGTACGCTCGGTCAGGGCTTCAGCAACAGCGCGGGTGCCTCAGGTAGCGCGTCGGGCAGTAAGAACGCCGGGTTTGGCGTTCAGGCTGTCGGCACGGACCAGGTCGGCCAGCTGGCCGGTCAGGCCTATGGCACGGCCAACGGCAGCGCCAATGCCGCTTTCGCCTCCGCTCAAAGTGCCCAAGGATCGGCCATGGGGCAGGCGAACGCTGCGGCCAACTCCGTGGGCGGCGCGGCTGGCTCCGTGCCGGGCGCATCCGCGGGAAGCGTCAGCGGTTCCGGCTCAGCAAATGGTGACGCTCGTACGGAAGCGCGTAGCGGTCGTCGCGACTAAGGACGACATTCGTACGACCGCAAGGCCCGCCGCGCATCCCTCCTGCGGCGGCGGGCCATTTGTTCATCGGCAGCATGTGACGTGTCCATCGCTTTCACATCCGGTCGAGCTGGACGCCCTGGGTTTCCGGGAACCAGCGCCAGACAATGAGCACTGCGATGAGAGGGCAGAGGTTTGATCAGCCACCGTTCACCCTGCAAGGCACAAAGCCTTGGGTTCCGGAGAAGAGGTGGACCGATGACCAAAATAGAATTTCGCGCGCTCGCTCTGCTTTCCGTGTTGTTCGCCATGCCAGTCAGCGCGGCCTCCGCGCGCACCGAGACAGCGATCCTCGCGGGCGGCTGTTTCTGGGGTGTGGAGGGAGTGTTCGAACATGTGAAGGGCGTGCGCGACGTCGTTTCGGGCTATGCTGGGGGGTCGCGCCGCGATGCCAATTATACAGCGGTCAGCAGCGAGCGCACGGGCCATGCGGAGGCGGTGAAGATCACTTATGACCCCAGCGTGATCAGCTACGCTCAGCTGCTTCGGATCTACGCGACGGTTGCGCACGACCCCGGTCAGCTCAACCGTCAAGGACCGGATGTCGGCGTGAGCTACCGCTCCGCGATCTTTCCGCAGGACGCCCGGCAGAAGCAGGTGGCGCAGCAGTTTCTGGCGCAGCTATCGAAATCGCGGCGCGTGGTCACGCGCATCGAGGCCGGTCCGTTCTACGCGGCGGAAGCAAGCCACCAAGACTTTCTCCGCCGCAATCCTCGGCATCCCTACATCATCCGGCACGACCTTCCGAAGCTTGCAGAGCTGAAGCGCGAATATCCCCAATATTGGCGGAGCTAGGCAATTTCCTATTGCATCTAGGGAACAAATAGGGAAAATGGTCACGCTCGGAGTCGTGCCATGCTTATTGTCGATGCCTCAATTTTGGTCGCGCTGGCGGCCCTGATCACTAGCTTGTCGGCGCTGATCTGGTCGGTGCGTCGAAAGCCTTGATCGCTAAGCCTCGATCCGCGCCACCAGCCGTGTGCCGTGCCAGAGTTCGGCGGTTTTCCGGTGCTTGAGTTCGCGCGCGGCCTCGATCGCCTGACGGTCCGTGGGGGCCTGAATCACTTCCGGCACGCCTGCGATCTGCCCGGCGCCATCCAGGCCGTAAAGCTTGTAATCCGCCAATGCCTATCCCCCGCAGCGAAGAATGCCTCGAAAACTGGCAAATGGCGAGTCTTCGACCCGACATAGGCATTCGGATTGCGACGCTATTTCGGGCGGTGCTGCTCCACGATGTCGATCGCGCGGGCAATGGCGTCGTCGATTGCCAGGTCGCTGGTGTCGAGCAGCGTCGCATCATCCGCCTGCCGCAGGGGCGCGGTCGATCGCTGGGAATCCCGTTCATCGCGGGACCGGATGTCGGTCAAAACCTCCTCGAAATGCGCAGACATGCCCCGCGACTGGAGCTCGCGAAGGCGCCTTTCGGCCCGAACTTTCGGCGTCGCAGTAATGAACAGCTTCACGTCGGCGTCGGGCGCGATCACCGTCCCGATGTCACGGCCATCAAGGACGGCGCCGCCGGTTTGCGCGGCGAAGCTTTTCTGCCGGTCGAGCAGGGCCGTGCGAACGCTGGCATAAGCGGAAACATGCGACGCGATGGCCGAGACGGCTTCGCTGCGCAATTCGGGATCGTCGGGATCGATCGGCAGTTCGTGGCAGGCGCGCAGAGTTTCGAACTCATTGCCCGGGTCGCCGCCCCAGCGCCAAAGATTCAGCGCAACACTGCGGTACAGCATGCCGGTGTCGAGATGCGGTAGCCGGAAATGGCTGGCCAAAGCGCGCGCGATCGTGCCCTTGCCGCTGGCGGCCGGTCCGTCGACGGCAATCACGAGCCCCGAGTCCCACGCGCCGGAATGAGATTGCTGATCGTCCACAAGCGGCAGCGCTTTGACAGGGCGAAATGCCTATGGCAAGGCGCGCCCGAATGGCCCGGCGCCCAGCGTCGGCTACCCTGCACCGTTCATCTGAATTACACATCTGTTGGAGTGATTTCACCATGGTGAAGCCCGAATGGGGCACCAAGCGCACTTGCCCCAAGTGCTCGACCCGTTTCTACGATCTCGGCAAGGACGACCCCGTGCACTGCGTCGAATGCGACAATGAATGGACGGCGGAGCCTGTGCTGAAGTCGAAGCAGCCGCTGCCCTTCGAAATGGCACCGCCAGCAGCCAAGGAGCCGGTCGAGGATGCGGATCTGGAGGCCGAAGATCTGGCGAGCGCCGAAGATGAAGAGCCCAGCGCCGACGACGAAGTCGATCTCGCGACCGGCGACGAGGATCTGGGCGTCGAAGCCGGTAACCAGGACGACGACAGCTAGAGTCTGTTTCAGATTGGTTGAAGCGGCACCGGCCCTCACCCCCACCCGGCCAACCCATAGAATACACTGAATGGGTTGGCCGGGTGGGGGTGAGGGCCGGTGCCGTCTTACTGAAAAAGACTCTAAACGCCGATCGCGGCCAGCTAACCGTCCACAGGATCTTCGCCATCACGCGTGAGGGGCGGGGGGGGCTTTTGACCTTACCCTATTCCGCTTCAAGTTCGCGAAGGCTTCGGCCGCGCGTCTCGCGTCCTGCCCAAGCGATCAATCCGGCTGAGACCGCGGTCGGGATCAGCAACGCTAGGGCCGCTCCCGCCAGAGTCGGAATGAGTCCCGCAAGCGCCGCCAGTTGAACCGAGACTCCGCCGAATTTGCTGCTTCCCGCCACCAGTCCGGTCGCGCGTCCGCGCTTGCCCAGGGGATAGTTTTCCGCCGTGTAGGGTAACAGGACCGCGATGGTTCCGTTGGTGCCGACGATGAGCGTTGCGATGACGCCAATTAGTAACGGCTCCCAGCTCAACAGTTCGGCCGGGAGCAAGGCGCCGATCAGGCCCACGAGCGTCATCAGGATCGTCGCGACCAGGGTCCATTTGCTGCTCAAGCGACTGTAGAACCAGGCGGCGATCATGACTGTCGGCAAGGCCAGGAGCGATGATCTTGCCAGGATGCCGCTGGCCAGGGCCGCACTGTAGCCGCGCGACTGAAGGTCGGACGGCAGCCACAGCAGCAGGCCAAAGTTGACGAAACTCCAGGATAAAGCTGCGATCACCAGTGCCGCGGTCAGCCGCGAATGGTCGGCGCGGGTCGGCGCATCCGCCGGCACCTGGGCACGAGCGCGCGGCACGATCCCGAACCTTTGCTCCATGCGTCGCAACTCGTCAGTTCGTCCCTGCTCCGCAAGGAAGCGGGGCGACTCGGGAATCAGACGGGCAAGCGCCAGCAGCAGGATGCCGGTCGGAAACCCCTGAAGCCACAATACGCGCCACCCGAGGATCGGCTCGAACGTATGGGCCGCGCCGCTCGCCGCCAGATATCCGCCCACCAGACCCGTGCCGCCGACCAGAACGAGCACCCAGCTGCGATGTTTGGGGGGCATCACTTCCGCCAGCAGCGTGTATACCACCGGCAGCATCCCGCCCGCCGAGCAGCCCATCAGAAAGCACATCAGCAGGTTTCCGGCAAAGGCTGGCATCGCGCCGCAGACCGAGGTCGAGATGAACAGGATCGTCGACAGCAGGATGGAGACTCGCCGGCCGTAGACGTCCGCCAGCCACCCCCAGATGAAGGATCCGATCGTCGTCCCGGTCAAAGCGACCAGCGGCAGCAAAGCCGCCGTCGATTTCTGGATGCCATATTCCCGCGTCAGGCCGGGCAGGACGAACCCGAGGGTCGCCGGCTTCATCACATCGATGATTAAGCCGAGAATCAGGACTCCGATCACGCCCGCATGCCAGCGGGTGAGGGGGGTGGAATCTGGTGCTTCGAAATTCGTCCCTGCATGATCGCCGTGGGTGGCGCGATGCGGGGGAAGTGCGCCCCAGCACGACAGTGGCACGCCGATCAGGATCAGCGCCATGCCCAGCAGCATCGCAAGATCCATCGGCATTCCCGCCAGATGATTGCCCATCGCATGGGCTTCGGCGAGCATCGGCAGATGCAATAGGACACCGAAGCTGATCAAGGCGCATCCCGCCCAGAACCAGGCCGCTCGTTCGCCGACTATCGAATTCGTCTGCACATCATCCCCCCGAATAGGCCCGTTGCGCCAAAGTGGGCCCATGTGGAGGGCCGTATTATGGCTAGTTCGGCGAATCGTCGCGCGTTGCAAGCCTAGGCAGCTGACCATTCTTTGATTTCTCGGCGCACCGGAAAAGCTGTTGCGTCGGCGTTACAGAGTAGTAACATAACTACAGATAATGAAACCTGATATAGCATAGTAGGATCAAAAAAGGATTTTGAATGTGAAAGTCATGGCGAGCCGGGAATTCAATCAGGACGTCAGCCAAGCCAAAAGATTCGCGGTTTCGGAGCCCGTTTTCGTGACTGATCGCGGCAATCCGACCCATGTCCTGATGAGCATGGACGCCTATCGTCGGCTGATCGGTCCGACCGATTCAATCGCCAGCCTGCTGGTCGCTAAAGCCCCTATTCCGATCGAACCGGACTGGCGCAGCGCCGGCCCCTGGGCGCGCAGGACAGTCTGACATGCACCTGCTCGACACCGACGTGCTGTGGGCCTTGCGCAAGCCGCCAGGCGAGCAGGCGGACGAAGGACTGTCGGCCTGGATCGCCGATACCGCCCCCGCGAACCTCTTCCTGTCGGTTGCGACCGTGCTTGAGCTGGAGGGTGGAACCGGCAGGATCCAGCGTCGGGAGAAGTTGCTCGGGGGCGCACTGCGGGGCTGGCTCGATACGCAGGTTCGACCGGCTTTCGAGGGGCGAATTCTCCCCATCGACGCGGCGATCGCCAGACGCTGGGGTCAGCTTTCCTATCCCGATCCGCGCGACGGACTGCTGGCCGCGACCGCACTCGAACATGGCTTCACTGTGGTCACGCGCGATACTGCCGCGTTCAAGCTCGGCCGGGTGCGCACGCTCAACCCGTGGACCTATCGTCCATCGGCACCGGATGCCGGCTGGGACGAAGGCTCGCTCACCGGATCGATCTGGCTGAAAAGCCTGTTCCGCTAGCAGGTCAGGCGGGGCCACCGTCATTTTCCCGTTTTCAGGCGGCGAAACATCGCCTAAGGGCGCTCACGAAGGGGCCGTAGCTCAGCTGGGAGAGCGTCGCGATGGCATTGCGAAGGTCTGGGGTTCGATCCCCCACGGCTCCACCACCCTTTCGCTGGCTATGACCGGATCGGCCGGCGTCGCTATTCCCATGACCGCGCGCAGGGGATAGGTTCCGGCAATCGCTTGGGGGGCGATCCGGCAAATGTCGAACGAGTCTGCTCAGCCGACACTCTTTCTGAGCTACGCGCATGCCGACCGGGTCATTGCGCGGCGGCTGGCGGCCGCTTTGGCCAAGCGTGGCTACACCGTCTGGTGGGACGGACTGATCGAGGGCGGGGAGTCGTTCGCCAAGTCCATTCGCGATGCGCTCGAGGCGGCCGACGCAGTGGTCGTTCTATGGTCGGCGAAATCGGTCGAATCCGACTGGGTGTGCGACGAAGCCGCACATGGCCGCGATCGTCATCGGCTGGTGCCATTGTCGCTTGACGGCACGGTGCCGCCGCTCGGTTTCGGCCAATATCAGACGATCGATCTCGCATCGTGGAACGGCAAGGCCAATGCGCCGCATATCGCCCACGTCATGCGCGCGGTGGGAGTCGCGATCGGGCAGGCGCAGGTCCCCGGCAAGGCGCAGCCGATTTTGCCGGGACAGCCAGTCGATCGGCGGCAAGCGATGTTGGTTGCCGGCGGCGCGGGAGCGGCGATCGTTGGCGGGGGCGCGCTGTTCGTCTTTCGCGATGATTGGTTCGGACAAGAGGCGGTGGTGCGCTCTATTGCCGTGCTTCCGTTTAAAAATCTCAGCGGCGATTCCGGCCAGGCCTATCTTTCCGACGGCCTGACCGAGGAGGTTCGCAGTGCGCTAGCCCGCAATGCCGGCTTGCAAGTCCTTGCCGCGACCACGTCCAACACCGCGCGTGACCATAGCGACAGCGCTACCGCGATCGCCGACAGACTCGGTGTCGCGCACCTCCTCGAGGGATCGGTCCAGCGCTCCGGAGACGTGATTCGCGTGGCGATTGAGCTGACCGACGGTAAGACTGGATTTTCGGTCTGGGCGCAGCGCGTGGAAGCCAGGCTGACCGACATCTTTGCGTTCCAGACAGCGATCGCGCGGATGGTGTCCGATGCTTTATCGGTGCGCATGGCGACCCGCGACCCGGCGCCCGGCGGCACGCGCAATGTCGCCGCCTATGAAGCCTATTTGCGCGGGAAAGCACTCTACAATCTGGTGAAGGATGAAGCGACCGATCGCGAGGCCAAGGCGCTCTACGAAAATGCCATTGCGGCCGATCCCGATTTTGCGCTCGCCCACGCCGCTTTGTCGCGGGCGCTGTCGTCGATCGCCAGCGCCTATGCGCCGGCAGGGGAGATCAAGGCCACCTTTGCGGCCGCGGTTGACGAGGGCCGAAAGGCGGTGGCGCTGGCACCCAAGCTAGCCGAGGGCCATCTCGCGCTCGGCTACGCGATGTTCGGTGGCCAACTTGATATCAAAGGGTCTCGCGCTTCCTACGATCAGGCCTATCGCTACGGTCGCGGCAATGCCGACATTTTGCTCCTCTATGCGTTTTACACGGTACGGGCGCGGCGTTCCGCCGAAGCGCGCGAGGCGATCGAGCGCGCGGTTGCGCTCGACCCCCTTAATCCTCGCGCCCATCGCGCGGCCGGGATCATCGGCCTGGCAACGCGCGATTATGACGGCGCGGTCGGGCATCTCAACCACGCGCTCAAACTCAATCCGGCGATGTCGAACGCCCATGCGTTTCTCGCCACGTGCCTGATCCAGACCGGCAAGCTCGACGCGGCGCGGGCCGCGCTTGCGCTTGAGCCGAGCGCGATGTTCCGGCTGACTGGGCTTGCCATCCTCGAGCATCGCGCGAACAACCGGACCGCGGCGCAAGCCGCCTTCAATGCTTTGGTCAGTGAGGTTGGAGACGCGGCGCTGTATCAGCAGGCCCAGGTCATGGCGCAATGGAAGCGCCCGGACGATGCCTTGGCCTTGTTGCAAAAAGCGCGTGCGGTTGGCGATTCGGGGTTGACCGCGATCGCCAGCGATCCGTTGCTCGACCCGATCGCGCGCGATCCCCGGTTCATGGTGTTTGTACGCGAGCTCGGATTCGCCTGAGTGGGCTATCGTCAGCGGGCGATTCGTGCGACCTTCGTGGCGACGGCATCAGGAGGTGACGACAATGATTGATATCCAGAGCATCGGCCCGGAAGACGAAGACGATCGCGGCAGCGGCGATGACCGCGGCTCAAGCGATGACCGCGGATCGAGCGACGATCGCGGATCGAGCGACGACCGCTAGCGCAAGACGTTGAGCGACGGATCGGCGGCCATCGCGCGGTTGATCCAGTCGCGATAATAGTTGCGATCGATGCGGACATAGACACCGGCGCTATTCTCCCGATAGCAGCCGCGGCCCCAGCTTACGATTCCCACCTGAAGCGGAACATCTCGGTCGATAATCAGCGGTCCGCCGCTGTCCCCCGTGCAGGTGTCAGTATCCGGGGCCGACGCGCATAACATGGTGCCGTCGGTTTTGCCGCGATACTCGGCAAGCTCCGCGCAGTCGACCGTGGCCAGGTCGACATAAGTCAGTTCCGACTGGAAGCCCTGATTGCGGCCCTCCTCGGCTTGGCCCCATCCGCTGGCCTGAACCTTGACGCCGACGCCGAGGGGTTCGCCTTCGTAGAGGGGAATCAGATTTATCGGCGTGGCGGCTGCAGCCTCATCGGTGGTGGCGTCCGCGACATAATGGACCAAAGCGATGTCGTTGAGGTGGCGCGGCGCATCGTAATCGGCGTGGCGAACCATGCGGTCGATGCGATAGGTGACGCCCTCCTGCGTATTGAGGTGGATCGCGCCGAGCCGGACGCGATAGCCCTTGTCGACCTTGGCCTGGGTGATGCAATGGGCTGCGGTCAGCACCCACCCTTGCGCGATCAGCGAGCCGCCGCAGCGGTGGGCGAGGTCCCACTCGTCACGGTCGGCCAGTTCCTCCGCGGTCCAGGCCGTGAAATTCGTGTAGATTTGCGCCTGCCACGGAACGCCCCCGGGCTCCCTCTCCGGCGGCACCTGAGCCGCGCTCGGGACCGGTGCAAGCGCAATAGCGGCGGCGATCGACCAGGAAATTCCATGCATGGTGAGCCCCTTCCCAGAACGCCATCATAGCCATTTGCGGCGCGGATGCACGTACCCGTAATGAATGTTCGTAAAACCTGACACAGTCGTGAATTCTTAGCGTTCGCGGCAATGGCGGCGACGATCGTTGCGGTCTATGCTTAGTCCATCGTGACGAGTGTAACTTCCCCGATGATCGACAGCTTCGGCCGACGGATCAGCTATGTGCGGCTGTCGGTGACCGATCGCTGCGATCTGCGCTGCCGGTACTGCATGGCGGAAAAAATGGTGTTCAAGCCGCGCAGCGAGCTCCTCACTCACGAAGAGATTGTCGAGCTTGCCGATATTCTGATCGCCCGCGGCGTAACCCGCATCCGGCTCACGGGAGGCGAACCGCTGGTGCGGAAGGGAATCGAATGGACGATCGGCGAACTCGGCCGGCGCATTGGGTCGGGCCTCGACGAGCTTACCATGACCACCAACGGCACCCAGCTTGCCGGGTTCGCTAAGAGCCTGCGCGCCGCGGGCATCCGGCGGCTCAATGTCAGTCTCGATACGCGCGATCCTGATCGCTTTCGGCACATCACGCGCAGCGGCGACCTGGCGCAGGTTCTCGCCGGGATCGAGGCTGCATCTGCGGCCGGTCTCTCGGTCAAGATTAACATGGTGGCCCTCAAAGGCATCAACGCGGACGAGATCGCGCCGATGCTGCGCTGGTGCGGCGCGCAGGGCCATGATCTCACGCTAATCGAGACGATGCCGCTCGGGACGGTCGCAGAAGATCGTACCGAGCATTATCTGTCGCTGGCCGAGGTTAAACAGGGCCTCGCTCGCGAATTCGACCTGATTCCGTCGCTGGGCCGGACGGGTGGCCCGGCTCGCTACTGGGAGGTCGATGGGCTGGGTGTCAGGCTGGGGCTGATCACCCCTTTGACGAACAATTTTTGCGACGGCTGCAATCGTATCCGGGTGACCGCAACGGGGACCGTGTTCGGCTGTCTTGGCCATGATCAATGCGTCGAATTGCGCTTACTACTGCGCAGCGGTGGCCCGACAGCCGTCGATGCCGCGCTCGACCTACTGCTTGCGGGTAAGCCGCGGCGGCATCAATTCGACATCGCAGCCGCGCGACCGGCGGTCGATCGCCATATGAGCATGACTGGCGGCTAGTCGAACAACGACCGAACGCTTGCATAGCTCGATCCCGCGCGAATAGAGGCCCGATGGACCTGACGACGATCGCAGCGATGGCGTTGCTGTTCGCGCTTGCCGCCGCGCTCTATTCCAGCGTCGGCCACGGCGGGGCGTCGGCCTATCTGGCGGTGATGGCGTTATTCTCGATCGCTCCTGCGACGATGCGGCCGACCGCGCTTGCGCTCAACCTGCTGGTCGCGGGTTTCGGAGCCTGGCGATATTGGCGACGCGGCTTGACCAACTGGAAATTGCTGCTGGCCTTCGCCGCGGCCGCCACCCCGGCGGCCTTCATCGGTGGCGCGATCGAACTGCCCGAAGTCTATTACCGTCCGCTGGTCGGAGCGCTGCTGTGGATCGCGGCGCTGAGGCTGCTGTGGCAACCCGCGCAACTTGCCGACCGGCCGGTCGAGGCGCCGTCGCTGCTGGTCTCACTGCCGACCGGCGCGGCGCTCGGCCTCCTTGCGGGGCTGACCGGTACCGGGGGAGGGATATTCCTCAGCCCATTGATCATCCTGCTTGCCTGGGAACAGCCGCGCCGCACCTCCGGAATTGCCGCGGCTTTCATCTTCCTCAACTCGGCCGCCGGGCTGGCGGGCAATTGGGCATCGGTCGGCGCACTCCCCAGCGAACTTCCGATCTTCCTCGGGTCGGTTGCCGTGGGCGCGTTGCTTGGCACCTGGCTCGGCGTCGAGCGCCTGCCCCGAGCGTGGCTGCTGCGCACGCTGGGGCTGGTACTCCTGATTGCGGGCGCAAAGCTGCTGTTCGCGTAAACAGACTTTAGAAGTCCAGCACGTCGGCGATTGAACCCACCTCCAGCGCTTGCGTGTTGGCCGGCTGACGCACCAGCAAGTCGGCCTCGGCCAGAACCTTTTGAGCGCTCGAATCCTGAAACGACAGGATCTCCGCCGCGCCGGAGACGGACCGCGCGCGATGAAAGGTCTCGCGCTGGCCGCACGCGGGCAGGGGGGTGGCAAGCGGCAATCTTCGCCATTGCAGCGCGTCCTCGATGGTCCGCCCGGTTATCCCGGCAAGCACGGGCG
This sequence comes from Sphingomicrobium sp., assembly GCA_039925325.1. Classification (GTDB taxonomy): domain Bacteria; phylum Pseudomonadota; class Alphaproteobacteria; order Sphingomonadales; family Sphingomonadaceae; genus Sphingomicrobium. The sequence continues at coordinate 6,786 of JBDSZD010000312.1, read as the reverse complement.
CCAGGAACAGGCGCGCAGTCACCAGCGCCGATGTCGGGTTGCCGGGAAGGCCGATGACGATGGTATCGCCAACGCGGCCGAGCCACACCGGCTTTCCGGGCTTGATGTCGACTTTGGAGAAGATCAGTTTGAGTCCCGCATCGTCGAACATGCTCTTGGCGAAATCTCGCTCGCCGACCGATGCTCCGCCGGTGACGATGACGAGGTCCGCATTTGCGAGTGCGCGCTCGGCAGCGGACTTGAGCTGTGCCAGATCGTCGCTCAGGCGCAACCGTCCCTCGACCCGCGCGCCCCAGTCTTCGGCCAGCGCGGCCACGCCGAAAGAGGCGCTTTCGGGGATCGCATTGTCCTGGATGGCCGCCGTTCCAGGTTCGACCAACTCGTCACCGGTACTGATGATCTGGACACGCGGGCGGCGGAACAGGTCGAGACGATCGACATCGGCGGCCGCTGCGGCAACCAGCGCGCGGGGGTCGAGCCGGCGTCCGGCGGGGAGCAACTCCTCGCCAATCGCGAAGTCGCCGCCACGCCGGCGGATGTTGGTGGACCCAGTTGCCGTCGCGTCGAAATTGGCCATGTCGCCTTCGCGGCGGACTATTTCCTGAACGATGACTCGGTCCGCACCGTTTGGAACCGGGGCGCCGGTAAAGATGCGCGCGCATTCGCCGCTGCCAAGCTTTCCCGCCCAGCCTTCGCCCGGCAAGGATCCGCCGACGATTTTCAAACTGACGGGGCCGGAGCCAAGCTCGGCCGAGCGCACGGCATAGCCGTCCATCGCGGACACATCGTTGCGCGGGGAGTCGATCCGGGCAATGACCGGCGTTGCCAGCACCCGTCCGGCCGCAACCTCCAGCGCAATGCTTTCGCGACCCACAGGGACCGCAACTCCACGGATCAGAGCAACCGCTTCATCGAAATTGATCATTGCGAAACGGGCCGCGCAATATCTTCCGACTTGCCGCCGGTCTTGGACATCACCGCGATGCCGCCGATGACCATCGTACGGTCGATCGCTTTCAACATGTCGAACAAGGTCAGGCAGGCCACCGACACGGCCGTCAGCGCTTCCATCTCGACGCCCGTCACGCCGTTTGTGCGGACTTCTGATTCCACGCGAAAACCGGGCAAGCGATCATCCGCTTCGATCCGCACTGCAACCTTGGTCAGTGGCAGCGGGTGACATAGGGGAATGAGTTCGGCAGTGCGCTTGGCGGCCATGATGCCAGCGAGTTCGGCGGTTGCGATGACGGCACCTTTGGGAGCGGTTCCGGCGCGTACCTGCGCGAGCGTTTCACGACTACAGCTGAGCGATCCCGCTGCCGTGGCGGTTCGGGCCGTGACAGCCTTGTCGGATACATCGACCATGCGCGCCCGGCCGTGCTCGTCGAGGTGCGTCAGCTTGCTCATCCGCACAAATGCCGGAGGCGCGGGATCTGACCCGCCAACGAGCAAGGCCGGTAGCGGCTGTCGAGTTCCAGCGCGAGGACATGGTCCCAGCCGTCGCGGCAGGCGCCGGTCGAACCGGGCAGGCAGAAGATGAATGTGTCTTCGATTTGTCCGCCAAACGCGCGCGACTGCAAGGTCGAAACGCCGACCGTGCTCAGGCTGGCTTGGTGGAACAGGATGGAAAAGCCGTCCATCTCCCGGCGTAGCAACGGCTTCACCGCTTCCGGGGTGACATCGCGCGGAGAGAAGCCGGTACCACCAGTCGTGATGATCAGGTCGACAGCATCGGCCTTGACCCAATGGGTAATCCGCTCGCGAATGGCATCGACCTCGTCCGATACCATGGCTTTGTCGGCCAATGCATGGCCTGCCGCAGTCAGCCGGTCGGCCAACAGCCCCCCTGAGGTGTCGGTGGACTCGTCGCGCGTGTCGGAAATCGTCAGGACCGCAATCCGCAACGGGTAAAAGGTCAGGCTGTCGTCAATTCCAGGCACGCATCATCCCCAGCGATTTCGATCGGCATAGTCGGTCTCGGTCGGCTCGATCCAGGTGGAGCCGTCCGAATGATCTTCCCGTTTCCAGAACTCGGCGTCGGTTTTCAGGCGGTCCATCAGATAGTCGGCGGCCTGGAATGCTTCCCGCCGATGAATTGACGCCGCCGCCACAAAGACGATTGGCGCATGCGGCGCAACTTCTCCGCAACGATGAACGACCCGGACGTGGCTGACGGCGAAGCGATCCGCGCCATCCTGGGCAATGGTCTGGAGCGAATGCAAAGTCCGCTGGGGATGATGCTCGAGCACGAGCCGCTCGACGGGCAAGCCATTCTTGCCGAGCGCGCGTGCGAGCCCCACGAAGCTGACGATTGCGCCCGCGCCAGCGACGGTTCGTAGCAGCTGGTCGAGCTCCAGAGCAGGATCGAGGCAAGCCGGCTCTAGGCGGACGATCGCGTTGGTCATCCGCCAGACACCGGGGGCAAGAACTCGACACTGTCGTTCGGATTCACGACATAGTCCCCTGCGACCATCATATCGCCGACGCAGGCCCGAACGGGTGGCCCGAGCAGGCTCGCGGCGTCGGGGTGCTCAGCGGCAAGCCGCATCCGCAGATCATCGACCGAACAGCTTTCCGCAATCGAAAAGTCGATGTCCGGGCCAAACGAATCCGCCAGCCTTCCGTAAAAGTGAATCTTCATTGTCCGACGCTTTACCATCGGGCGGTGGAACCGCGCTAGCGGACGGGAATTTCTCGCACGGCGCTCCGTTTGCCTGGGACGCGGGCTGTGGCATGCCCTCACAATGAGGCGGCAATTGATCCTAAGCGGGTTGGCATGGCTGCTGGCGGCCTGCCACACTGCTTTTGGCAGCGGTTCGACGATTCTCTTCCGGGACGATTTCCATAACGGGCTCGGGAACTGGATCGTCGAGGCTGAGCGGCCGGGCCGCATCGCGGCAGAGCGTGGCGTGCTCGACATCGACGTTCCTGCGGGAGCGACGCTGTGGTTTCGCCACGAGATTCGTGGCCCGGTGGCAATCGAATATGAGGTGACCGCCGTGGCCAAGGGCGGTCCCAACGATCAGGTCAGCGACGTCAACGCCTTCTGGATGGCGACCGATACTCGCGTACCGTCCGGCAATGTGCTGGAGCGACGGCGGAGCGGGGCCTTTGCCGACTATGACGAACTTCGGACCTATTATGTCGGCATCGGCGGCAATCGGAACAGCACGTCGCGCTTCCGCCGCTACATCGGACGACGGGATCAGCGCCCGCTGCTTCCGCAGCACGCTCTTTCCGCCAAGCAGCATCTGCTCGAGCCGAACCGGCCGTACCGGATGCGGCTGGTTGCCGCCGATGGCAGGATCGAGGCATACCGGGACGGGGTGCTGATGTTCCGCTTTGACGATTCCGAGCCTTACGTGCGCGGCCATTTTGGTTTGCGCACCACCAAGAGCCACCTGAAAATATGGAACTTCAAGGTCCTCGCGCTTCGCTAGCTGTAAGATTTTGCGTGCCTGACGTAACCGATGGCCAAGGACCGGCTCCCCCATCATGGGCGAGGGGTCCGCTTGCTCTCACACGCCCTCTACGCTAAAGGCGCACGCGTCCGGCGGGCCTATTGTGCCTCGCGGCGAGCAGCATTTTACAGATGCGCGTTTGGTGACCGGTTCTAAGCCGCAGCCCGACGCGCCGTTTTGCTGTCGTTCGCGGGCGCTTTCGGCCTTCAAAGGACGTTGCGCCCGGATGGTCCGGTCGCGGCAGTGCATGCAACCAGGTCCGCATGTGAAGATTAGCCATGGTGGCGATCACGCGGCAGGCCAGTTTGAAGATCAGGAACTATCCACTTTATGGCGACAGCAGCCTTTCCGACCCGCGACGATTTCGCGGCCCTCCTCAACGAAAGCCTTGGCGGCGAAAACGAGACCTTCGAAGGCAAGGTCGTCAAGGGCATTGTAACCGCGATCGAGAATGATCTCGCGGTCATCGACGTAGGATTGAAGTCGGAAGGGCGGGTGCCGCTGCGCGAATTCGCCGCTCCTGGCCAGAAGGCCGAACTGGCGGTCGGCGATGAAGTCGAAGTTTATGTCGATCGGGTCGAGAACAGCGCCGGCGAGGCAATGCTCAGCCGCGATCGCGCGCGCCGCGAAGCCGCCTGGGACCAGCTCGAAAAGGAATTTGAAGCTGGAAACCGCGTCGAAGGCGTGATTTTCGGCCGCGTCAAAGGCGGCTTCACGGTCGATCTTGGCGGCGCCGTGGCTTTCCTTCCCGGAAGTCAGGTCGATGTCCGCCCGGTCCGCGACGTCGGCCCGCTGATGGATCTTCCGCAGCCGTTCCAAATCCTCAAGATGGACCGCCGTCGCGGAAACATCGTGGTGTCTCGCCGCGCGATCCTCGAGGAAACCCGCGCCGAGCAGCGCTCGGGCCTGATCCTGTCGCTCGCCGAAGGCCAGGTCATCGACGGCATCGTCAAGAACATCACCGATTACGGCGCCTTCGTCGATCTCGGCGGGATCGACGGCCTGCTGCACGTGACGGACATCAGCTACAAGCGCGTCAATCACCCCTCCGAAGTCATCAATATCGGTGACACGGTGAAGGTGCAGATCGTCCGCATCAACCGCGAAACCCAGCGCATCTCGCTCGGCATGAAGCAGCTTGAGAGCGATCCGTGGGCTGGAGCCGTGGCCAAATATCCGATCGAGGGCACGTTCACCGGCCGGGTCACCAACATTACTGAATATGGCGCGTTCGTCGAGCTGGAACCGGGCATCGAAGGACTGGTCCACGTTTCCGAAATGAGCTGGACCAAGAAGAACGTCCATCCGGGCAAGATCGTCTCGACCAGCCAGGAAGTCGAAGTGAAGGTGCTCGAAGTCGACGAGGAGAAGCGCCGGATCTCGCTCGGCCTCAAGCAGGCGCAATCGAATCCGTGGGGCGATTTCGCCGAACGACATCCCGTTGGCAGCCATGTCGACGGCGAGGTCAAGAATGCCACCGAATTCGGGCTGTTCATCGGTCTGGACGGCGACGTCGACGGCATGGTCCACATGTCGGACATCGCCTGGGGCGTGTCGGGCGAGGAAGCGCTGGCGCTTCATCACAAGGGCGAGACGGTCAAGGCGGTGGTGCTCGACGTCGATGTCGAGAAGGAGCGCATCTCGCTTGGCATCAAGCAGCTTGAACGCGGTGGCGTGTCGACTGCGGCCTCCAGTTCCGCGGGCGGCGGGGTCAACAAGAACGATGTGGTCACTGTCACGGTGCTCGAAGTTCGCGACGGCGGGCTTGAAGTGCAGGTCGGCGACGATGGGGCGACCGGCTTCATCAAGCGCACCGACCTGGGCCGCGACCGCGACGAACAGCGTCCGGAGCGTTTCCAGGTCGGCCAGAAATTCGACGCGATGGTGATCGGTTTCGACCGGTCGAAAAAGCCGAATTTCTCGATCAAGGCGATGCAGATCGCCGAAGAGAAGCAGGCCGTCGCGCAATATGGTTCGTCCGATTCCGGCGCCAGCCTTGGCGACATATTGGGTGAAGCGTTGAAGCAAGCGCAGAAGCAATAATTAGAGAAAGGCGGTCACGCGACTTGCGCGCGGCCGCCTTCTCTGACAGCTTGAAATCGAATGGCCGGGCACGGGGGCGTTGCGGCCGGTCGCTAGCGGGGATGCCGATGATCCGATCCGAACTTGTGCAGAAGCTCTGCAATGATTTTCCAGACCTGACTCAGCGTGAAGTCGAGGGCGTCGTTAGTGCGCTATTCGATTCGATTACAGACCAACTGGCGTCGGGTGGCCGAGTCGAACTGCGCGGCTTCGGTGCCTTCTCGACGCGCAAACGTGATGCCCGAGTCGGTCGCAATCCACGCACCGGCGAAGCAGTCGACGTAAACGCCAAGCGCGTGCCGTATTTCAAACCCGGCAAGGAAATGCGCGAGCGCTTAAACCTCGGCGAGGTTACCGCGGAGTAGCCTTCTGGCGCACAGGTCGATCGTCCGATAGACGGCGCGGCAAGCGGACGTGGCGGAATGGTAGACGCTGGAGACTTAAAATCTTCTGCCCCACTGGGCGTGCGGGTTCGAGTCCCGCCGTCCGCACCAGCCGGCGCAAGCGGCGCTAGAGTCTGTTTCACTAAGACGGCACCGCTTCAATCAAGCTGAAACAGACTCTAGACGCGTCGTGCCCGAGGCGGGACAGGGCCGTTACGGAGGGAATTATTAAGCCTTCGCAGCTAATTGAGCCGCGTGCCGAGCATTGCTGAAAACTCGTCTGTCGATCTAGCGAGCGTGCCGGTGCGACCCGTGCGGCGCGGCGCGCTGATGATGAGCATGCTGATCGCGGCCATCTTTCTGCTCGTCTGGAACAGCAGCAGCTTGTTCGGTGAGTTGCAGGGTCAAAGCCAGGAGTTCGGTCCCGAAATCCAGACCGCAATGGTGGCGCTGATGCTCAACATTGCATTGATCTTCTTCGGATGGCGAAACTACGTTGAACTCCTCCACGAGGCGGAGTTGCGTGCGGATGGGGAGCGTCGGGCCGCGCTGCTCGCCTCAACCGACGTTGCAACGGGGCTTCTGAACAGAAAAGGCTTCGCCGACCGCGGGCAAGGCTTGTGCCAGCGCGCCGACGCAACCGGTCGGCAGATCGTGATCGTTTCCATCCAGATCCACCGGTTCAAGGCCATCAGCGACCGCCATGGCTATGAGACCGGTGACGAACTGCTGCGCGCGTTGGCCGCCGCAATGACCCAGGCGGCGGGCAAGGATTCGATCGTTGCGCGCCTTAGCGGGGATGAATTTGCGGTCGCTTTCGCACTCAAGATCGATGAATTGCCGCAGGCGGAGCGCATCGC
>JBDSZD010000311.1:0-18474 GCA_039925325.1 Sphingomicrobium sp. | reverse complement strand
CGTGAAATTGCTGGTCGCGGTGGTGGCAGCCGTTCCGACCAGGCGATTGTCGTTATAACTTGCCGTCTGCGACGCGAACATGTCTTCGCGCGCATCCTGATCGTTGCCGTCGCCTGCGAAACCCTGCTCGTCGCCATAGTAGATCGTGGGCACGCCCCGCGCCGTAAACATCAGCACATTGGCCAGCGTCAGCCGGGCAAGCTGATCTTCGTCCGAAACATTGGGGAATGCCTTACGAAGATAGAAAGCGAAGCGACCCTGGTCATGGTTGCCGAGGAAGGTCGGCAGCTGCACGGCCGCCGCCGCGCCGCCTTCGTACAGCACGTCCTGCGCAAAGAAGGTGCGCCAGATCTCGGTCGGTTCACTGCCCGCGACCGTGCGCATCACGGCCTGTTTGAAGGCGAAGTCGAGGACTGCGGGGAATTTGTCGTGGCGGGTGTGGAGGGCGAGGCGGCCCGGCTGGAAGTCGTCGTCGGCGACTTCGCCGAAGATGTGGAAATTGGGAATGCCCCGCGCTCGTGCCCGATCGCGCATTGCCGGGACGAACGCCTGCCAGAATTCGGGATTGACGTGGCGCGCGGTGTCGATGCGAAAACCGTCGATCCCGAAGCGATCGATCCACGATGCGAAGATGTCGATGAAGCCGCGCACGACGCGCGGGTTGTCGGTCATCACATCATCGAGGCCGATGAAGTCGCCGCGAGTCATCGACTCGCCGGAAAAACTGCTGTCCCCGCGGTTGCGGTAGTAGATCGGGTCGTTTAGCCATGCCGGCTTCTTGATGTTGCGCTCGGCCGGAGGAACGCGGACGGTAAAGGCGTAATTGGGGTTGGTCAGCTGCGCGAAATTCGCCTCGGTGCGGACATCCTCGCCGGCGAACCCGCGATTGATCGCAGCGCCGTCGGGGCCGCCGCGGCGCTGATAGGGATAATCGCCGATGCTGCGATAGGGGCAGGAGGATTTACCTTCGCACTCGACGTACTGGATGACGTCGGCGGTGTGATTGGTGATGATGTCCATATAGACCTTCATGCCGCGTGCATGCGCCGCGTCGACGAAAGTCTTGAATTCGCTGTTGGTCCCGAAATGCGGGTCGACCTGGGTGAAATCGGTGACCCAATAACCGTGATAGCCCGAACTGTAGGTACCCGGACCGCCCTGTACGGGCTTGTTCTTGAAGACGGGCGCGAACCAGATGGCGGTGACGCCGAGGCCCTGGATGTAGCTGAGCCGGTCGGTCAGACCCTTGAGGTCGCCGCCGTGGTAAAAGCCCTTGTGTGCCGGGTCGAAACCGGTCTGCAGCCGGCCGCCGCTAATGCCGCCCAGGTCGTTATTGGTGTCGCCGTTTTCGAAGCGGTCGGGCAGCACGAAATAGATGATTTCGTCCTGCGGCAAGCGCGCGCGATAGTCTTGCGCCGGCGCGGCCGATGACAGATTGGCAAGTCCGATCAGCAAGGCCATCCGCAATTGCTTTAGAAAGGGCAAGATCATCGGCGGGCCGCTCCCTGGCTGTGCGCAACGACGGGCGCTGTCGCGCAGCGCGCGGCGAGAAACTCTTCATGATCCGGCAGGCGCTGCGCCGCCCGGCCAACGATCGCCTCCACGTCCGCCATGAATTGGCGAAGCTCGTCCTGGCTGATCGAATCGGCCATCGGGTGATAAGTGGCGGGCGTGATGTTCTGCCCGGTCATGACTTGGAACCAGCCAATCTCGACGAAGAGTTCGTCCGGGTCCCGATAGATTTTCCCAGTCGATTTGAAGAGTTCGATTTTGGTCTTCAGCGTGTCCGGGATCGGCATCTCGCGGCACTGAATCCAGAACGGCGAATCGTCGCGCTGATTGGCGTGATAATGAAGGATGATGAAGTCGCGGATCCGCTCATATTCATAGGCGACGCGTGCGTTATAATGATCGATGACGACCGGGTTGAAGCTTTTGTCTGGGAACATCGACAGCAGCTTGGCGATGCCGTTCTGAATTAAGTGGATGCTGGTCGATTCAAGCGGCTCCAGGAAGCCCGAGGACAGGCCCAGACAGACGACATTCCTGTCCCACGCGCGCTGCCGCATTCCGGCGGTGAATTTGATCAGTCTGGGATCGCCGATCGGTTCGCCTTCAAGATTGTCGAGCAATGTGCTCGCCGCCTCGTCCTCGCTGATGAACGCGCTGCAAAAAACATGGCCATTGCCGGTCCGATGCTGCAACGGAATGCGCCATTGCCACCCCGCCCGATGCGCGATCGACTGGGTGAAAGGGCGGAGGCGCGGGCCATTTTCACACGGCACGGCCAACGCTCGATCGCATGGCAGCCAGTGGCTCCAATCGGCATAACCAACACCGAGCGATTGGTCGATCAGCAGGCCGCGAAAGCCCGAGCAGTCGATAAACAGCGCGCCTTCGATCACTTCGCCACTGGTGAGCGTAACAGACCGGACCAGCCCGCTCTCCGCATCGCGCTCGACCGACCGGATCACTCCCTCTGTCCGCTTTACGCCAATGTCCTCGGCGATTCGGCGAAGATATTTAGCGTAGAGGCCGGCATCGAAATGAAAGGCGTAGGTTATGCCTTCCAGCTGAGTCTCGGGAATTTGCGAAAGACGGCCGAACTTGCCCGCCTGAGCGGCCATTTCAGTTAGCGAATATTGGGAAAAGGGCTTTGCCACGCCTTCCTGGCGCGCACGCAGCCAGAACTGGAAGAATTCAACCAGTCCGAGGCTCTGACCGAACTGGCCGAAGGCGTGCATGTAGCGGTCACCAAGGCGCCCCCAGTTTGAAAATTCGATGCCCAGCTTGAAGCTCGCCTTGGTCTCGCGGAGGAACTCATCCTCGTCGATCTCGGCCAGCGCATTGAACAGCCGGATAGCCGGGATCGTCGCCTCACCGACGCCTACGATGCCGATTTCGTCGCTTTCGATAAGGCGAATGTCGAGTTGATGCCCCATGGTACGGGCCAAAGCGGTTGCGGCCATCCAGCCAGCAGTCCCGCCACCCACAATTACCACGTCCCTGATGCGATTATCCGGCAAGCGACAGCCTCATACGATGAACCACATTGCGCAAGCGAAGAGACGGGAGCGCCAGTATTGTCGATCCCGTCTCTTGTTTGATCGATGCCGCCCCTAAAATTTGTAGTTGGCGCCCAGCATGAAGTTCCGGCCGTAATCCTGATAGTCACGAATATGCGACGTATCATTGTCGCGATAAGTGACGAAAGGTTCGTTGGTGAGGTTATACCCGGTCGCGATGAGCGACAGGCCAGTCAAAGAACCGCTCTTGAACTCATAGCCGATTTGCGCATCGACCAGCAGTTCAGCCTTCGCTCGGTCATAATCGCGAACCAGGCTTAGCCCGGACACCTCGGCAAGGAACTTGGAGCGATAGCGCCCGCTAACACGCGCCTGGAAACCAGACTTTTCGTAGTAGAGGGTCGAGTTGATTACCCACTTAGAAAGGCCCGGCATCACCGTCACCGGCGCGTCCTCACCAAGGCGAATTTTGCTTTTGGTGTAGGACCCACTCAGGAGCACGCCGAAGCCATCCAGCGAGCTGTTCAGAACCCTGAACGGCAACGAGCTGGAAATTTCCATTCCTTTGAGCTTTCCGCCGCCGGCATTTTTCCATTGCGAAACGGAGCCCTGGAAAATCGCGGGTGCGGGGCCGGTGTAGGGGTAGCCCGTGAAATCGAACAGGTCGGTTTGGCGATAGACGTAGCTCTTCAGATTCTTGTGAAATGCGCTGATGGCGATGTAGGCGCTCGGTGCGAAATAGCTTTCGAACGCGAGATCGATGGCGTCCGCGATGAGCGGGCGGAGCTTGGCATTGCCGACCGTTCCACTCCAGGGTGACTGGCTGACGTTGGTATTGCCGGCTCTGCTCTGGTCGTAATTGAATCCGTTGCCTGGATTGAGCTGATCCATTCGCGCACGAGCCAGCACCCGCGCCGCGCCGAAGCGGAGGAAATTGTTCGGCGCCACTTCGAACGACATGTTCAAACTGGGAAGAACGTTGGTGTAGCTGTCACCATCGGTCACCGGCGTGACCACCACCATCCCGCCCTGATTCGACGCAGCGAAGCTGTCCCCACTCTGGTCGGTGCGGACGATCTGGACGCCGACATTGCCCCGCACCGGAACCGAACCGAAGTTCCGATCAAGATTATATTGGGCAAAACCAGTGAGAATTTTTTCGGTAACTTCGAAGCTATTAGTCCGGCGCGATGCCTGCCAATTTCCTTCCGGTGTCAGGATAAAATTGCCGTCCTTGTAATATTGGAAGCTGTCGAACGTCACGATCCCCGGAATGCCGACGAAACCGAGCGATACCGGTTTATACAGAAGGTCGGCGGGGACTTGCGCGCTGGCCGGATAATTCTTGGCCGTGAGGGCGAACCCTTCGTCGAGCAACGATTTCTCGCGGCGGGTAAAATTGGCGCCGATGCGAATGCTGTCGCTCTCCGCCACGTCATGCGTCGCCTGCAGGCGCAGGGATGCAAGTTGGTCCTTGACCTTGGGCGCGTTGAGGAAGCCGTCCTGACAGTCACCCGGAAAGCCCGGCCGCCCGCACCAGCCGCGCGGATCGGTAATCTGGAACAGCGACGGATCGCTGTAGTCGAGGTTTGGGTCGAAAACGAAGCGACCCTCCTTATCGGTGGTGAAAGCCATCGTGTCCTTCACGCCCGACGCGCCGCGCCCGGTGCCAAGGTAGATTTCCAGATTATCTTCGGTCTTGCGAAGGCGCGAATAGCTTGCGTCGCCTTCGATCGTTAGCAGTTCTGTCGGCTTGAATTCTGCGTTGAGGCCGCCTGCGAAGATCTTTGAATTGCGGTGAACGACGTCGTTGCGCATGACGGTTTCGACGTTGGTCCAAGTGCCCTCGGTGACCAGGTTGTTCTCAACCTTATAGCCCGGCTGAAGGTTCGCACCGCCCCACCACAAGGGGATCTCCAGGCCTCGCAGGCGTTGGTCGTCCTTGAACTTTGACCAATAGCTGTCGAGCGTGACGTGCAGTTGGTCGCTGGGCTTGAACTCAAGAACGCCCATCACGCCCGTCCGGTTGAGCTTATTCGACTTGATGTAAGGCTTCAGCCCTCCAAGCACGAATTCACCCGCTCCCGTGGTCGGATATCCCCACGCCTGATACCGCTTTTCCGCCGTCGGCGACGACATCTTGGCGACGCCGAGCGCCCAACCGATCGTGCCGTCGGCATTTTGGTCGATGTAGGACGCGTTGGCGCGATAGCCTTTGTTGGACACATCGGGGTTGATCTTGCCCAAGTCGTTAATCTCGCCCCGCAGCCCGACCGCGATGGTGCGCTTGCGAAATGACAGCGGACGCACCGTTTGCATGTTGATCGTGCCGCCGAGCGCTTGACCGATCAGGCTGGCATCCGGGGTTTTGTAGACGACCGCGCCATTGATCAGCTCCGAAGGATATTGGTCGAGTTCGACCCCGCGGTTGTTGCCGGCGCTGACCTGCTCGCGGCCGTTGAGCAAGGTCGTGGTGAAGTCCGGCGCCAATCCGCGAATCGAAACGACGTTGGCGCGCCCGTCGAGGCGCTGCGTGGCCAAGCCGGGAAGCCGCGACAGGGTTTCGGCGATCGAGACATCTGGGAGCTTGCCGATATCTTCCGCCGAAACCACTTCGACGAGCGATGTATTGTTCTTCTTTCTGTTGACCGAATTGGCGATCGACCCACGAATACCGGTCACGACGATCGCTTGCTCATCCGCCTGACCCGCAGCGACCTGCGCGTCGGCCGCGGCCGCTTCGGCAGCAGCGCGCTCGGCATCGACCTGAGATGGCGTCGCTTGAGCAAAGGCCGGCGATGCGAGCGCCAGCGAAAGCGCCACTGCGAGCGGACTGGCCGCACCTGCCAAGCGCGCACGTGAACTGAAAGTCATGAATGAAACCTCCCCATCAGCCGTCTAGCGCGGCTAGCGTTGCAGGGAGCGTGTCCCTGTCCGAGCAACTGGATATCAGCAGTTGCGAGGAGCGGAACTATACATACGTATGCAATCGCGCTTAGGTTCGGCAGTGATGCAGCGGCGCCCCACTTCTTTCGATATTGCCGCGCTTGCGGGGGTGTCGCAGCCGACCGTGTCGCGCGCATTGACCGGGAGCCGGTCGGTCAGTGCCGAAACGCGCGCGCGGGTTCTCGCTGCCGCGGAGCAACTGCACTACACGGTCGACAAGAATGCATCCGGGCTTCGCAAGCAGCGGTCTGGCACTTTGGCGCTCCTGTTCTTCGAGGAGAATTCCACCGAAGACGCCGGGATCAACCCATTTTACCTATCTATGCTTGGCCACATGGTGCGCAAGTGCGCGGGGCACGGTTACGATCTGCTGATTTCCTTCCAGCAGCTATCGGCCGACTGGCATGTCGACTTTGAGGACAGCCGGAAGGCCGACGGGATCGTTCTGCTCGGCTACGGCGATTATCTGGAATATACTCCAAAGCTCGAGCAGCTCGTCGATCGCGGAACGCACTTCGTTCGCTGGGGCTCCGCCAGCGAGCTGAACATTGGCGTGACGGTCGGATCGGACAACGAGCAGGGCGGTTACGATGCCGCCGAGCATTTGCTTGATCTCGGGCGTTCGAGGATCGGTTTTATCGGCACGGCTACCCCCGCCTATCCGGAATTCATGGAGCGATGGAGCGGATATTGCCGGGCGCTCCGGTCGCATGGGATTGAGCCCGACCCGCGGCTCAGGGTCGACGCCGAGCCATCGGAAGAAGCCGGCCGCGCGGCGGTTGCAACGCTGAGCCGCCGAAGCGCGGACTATGATGCGCTATTTGTCTCGAGCGATGTTGCGGCGATCGGCGCGATGCATGCGCTGCAAGGCCTCGGGCGCGCGATCCCCGAGGATGTCGCGCTCGTCGGATTCGACGACCTTCCCGCTGCGACCCTCGCGAGCCCGCCGCTGAGCACCGTCAAGCAGGACTCGCGCCGCGCCGGCGAGGCCCTGATCGACGCGCTCATCGGCGCCATCAACGACGGCCGGAGTGTTAGCCAGTCGCTGCCCTGCAAGCTCGTCGTACGGGAATCCAGCGCCGGCTGACGAACGTCGCATCACGTGCGTATTCGTATGCATAGATGACACAATCGTTGTGGTGGCGCGGCCGATCTGCGAGCTTCCGCGCAATAAGAGAATATGGAGGGGATATGGCGGGCGCGCAGAAACCACGGCAATCCCTTGCCGGGTTGCTCAACATTTCATTCGGTTTCTTCGGCATTCAAATCGGCTTCGCGCTGCAGAACGCGAATATGTCGCGCATCTTCCAATCGCTTGGTTCGAGTGTCGATGACCTTCCCGCTTTGTGGGTCGCCGCGCCGCTGACCGGTTTGCTGGTTCAGCCGATCGTGGGACATCTTTCCGATCGTACGTGGCTCGGCCGGTTCGGCCGCAGGCGACCCTATTTTCTGGCGGGCGCGATGCTCGCGGCGGCATCGCTTGTTATGATGCCGCACTCATCGGCGCTGCTGATGGCGGCAATGCTACTGTGGCTGCTCGATGCCAGCCTGAACATTTCGATGGAGCCTTTCCGGGCCTTTGTCGGCGACATGCTTCCGAAGGATCAGCACACCGCAGGTTACGGTGTGCAGACCGCCTTCATCGGCACGGGAGCCGTGGTCGGCTCGATCTTTCCCTACGCGCTCGACGCCTTCGGCGTATCCAACAGCGCAGAAGCGAATGGCATTCCCGATACGGTCCGGTTGAGCTTCTGGTTCGGCGGTGCCGCCATGCTCCTGTCCGTGCTGTGGACGATCGTATCGACGCGCGAATATTCGCCGGAGCAGGTGGCAAGTTTTGATACTGCCAATAGCATCCAGGCCCCATCTGCGGACCAGCTCGCAGGCAAAAGCTTGGCAATTCCGCTGGCCTGGATTGCCGCGGGCGGGCTGATTGCGGCCACGGTTGCGCAGTTGTCGCTGGAGAAGGAAGTCTATCTGCTCGGCGCGCTGCTGGCTGCCTACGGCCTTGCTTCCGCGGCTGCGATCGGGCTCGCGCGGACCGGGCGGACGGGCAGCATGCTGAGCCACATCGTCGGCGACTTCTCCGGCATGCCGCGCATCATGAAACGGCTTGCCTTGGCGCAATTCTTTGCCTGGTCGGCGCTGTTCATCATGTGGATCAACACCACGCCGGTCGTAGCGCAGAATTTCTTCGGATCTGGCGATCCGCAAGATCAAGCCTATCAGGATGCCGGCAACTGGGTGGGCGTGCTGTTCGCGGTCTACAATGGCGTCGCGGCGGTGATTGCACTTACACTTTTGCCGTGGCTCGCTGCACGTTTGGGCAAGTCCCGAACGCATGTGGTGTGTCTGCTTGCGGGCTCCGCCGGCTTCCTCAGTTTCTTTCTGATCCGTGACCCGCGCTGGCTCATCGTGTCGGAAGTGGGGATCGGTATTGCGTGGGCGTCGATCCTCGCCATGCCTTACGCGATCCTTGCGGGTGCGCTGCCGCAAAGGAAGCTCGGCATTTATATGGGCCTGTTCAACGTCTTCGTTGTCCTGCCGCAACTGCTGGTCGCGACCGTCATGGGATCGATCATGAACGCATTCTTCCCAGGCCAGCCGATTTGGACGATGCTGCTCGCTGCAATGGTACTCGCGACGGCGGCGGTCGCGATGATCGGGGTTGCTGCCATCGAAGATCGGTCGCTGGGATAGCCAGCCTCCGTCGAGTGGCGGCGCTGCAGGAGATCGGCCGCTGCGCCAACACCCGGTCGAGAACTCGCATTTTCCGTTTGGAAGACGAGAGGGCATTGTCAGAGCAAATGCACCGACTGGTAAGGAGGCGGGGTTAGGGACGCTCGCATGCCGAGATCTCGTGTGCCCGCCAGCCCCTTCCGCTACTTCAATTCTTCGCCTGAGGTCATCCGCGAAGTCGTGATGCTCTACGTGCGCTTTCCGCTGTCACTGCGGAACGTCGAGGACCTGCTGTTTGAGCGTGGCTACGATCTTAGCCACGAGACGGTCCGCCTATGGTGGAACAGGTTCGGGCCACTTTTTGCCAGCGAGATTCGCCGGAGGAGAGTGAGCCACATGCGCAACTTCCGTCAGTGGCGGTGGCACCTGGATGAAATGTACGTGAGGGTGAACGGCGAAATGCGTTACCTCTGGCGTGCCGTCGATCACGAGGGCGAAATCCTCGAGAGCTACGTTACGAAAACCAGGGATAAGGAAGCAGCGCTTTGCTTCATGAAGAAGACGCTCAAGCGCCATGGCTCACCCGAGGCAATCGTCACCGATGGGCTGAAATCCTATCGGGCCGCGATGAGCAATATCGGCAATGTCGACAAGCAGGAGGTCGGCCGCTGGGCCAACAACCGGGTCGAAAACTCACATCTACCATTCCGACGACGAGAGCGAGCGATGCTGCGATTCCGACAGATGAAGACACTGCAGAAGTTCAGCTCAGTCCACGCCTAGGTCCACAACCACTTCAATCAGGAACGCCACCTCGTCGATCGCCAGACCTACAAGCTCCGCCGCTCGGCTGCACTGGCCGAGTGGCAGATCGTCATGGCCTGAAACACGCGCATCAAGCCAAACCTGCGGCTATGGGAGAAAAGTGCGCGTTAGTCCGACAGCACCCACGTCGACGATGGCGTTCGGCAGGCCGCGCCGATGGTCGTCGGGGCGACGCCGCGCCAAGCTGACGAGCCTCCAACTCAAACGCAATAATTATAACGTTGATGTTACGAATTCAGCAATATTGTTCCATCGGAGAAATTAATTTCAACAGGAAATCCCGATCTCTTTCCCTATTGAAGACAGTGCAAAATTCAAGACGATTTGCACGCAAAAATAGGGGGTCTTCGTGAATTCAATACGCAATGGGTTGATGAGTTGTAGCGCGTTAACATGTTCCCTCCTGGTTTCCCCCGCATTTGCTGCTCAGAACGGGCAGGCAGCTACTGCCCAGACGTCTACTGCCCAGGCGCCGACCGAGGCACCCGCAGAAAAGGCGGCGGACACGGTCATTGTCACGGGCACAAGGCGCGAAAACCGGACAGTCACCAAATCCGCCATCCCGATTGACGTTTTCACGTCCGAAGACCTGACCAGACAGGGCACATCGGACACCAACGCATTGCTGCAGGCCCTGATACCGTCCTTCAGCGTGCCGCAGGCCGCGATTTCGACCGGATCTTCCTTCGTCCGCCCTCCCAACCTTCGTGGACTTCCGGCTGACCAGACGCTCGTTCTTGTGAACAGCAAGCGCCGCCACCGTTCCGCGCTCGTCAATATCGACGTGAGCGCTTTGTCCCTGCTTAGCCAGGCAGTCGATCTTTCGCAGATTCCCGCAATCGCGATCGCTCGGGTCGAAGTGCTGCGCGACGGTGCTTCCGCGCAATATGGCTCGGACGCGATCGCCGGCGTCATCAACATGACGCTCAAGAAAGCTGACTCCGGGTTTACGGGCCAGGCGCGTTACGGTCAGTATTATGAAGGTGACGGCAAGGACTACCAACTCGCGCTGAACAAGGGCTTCGCGCTGGGAGAAAACGGCTTCATCAACATCAGCGGCGAATATGTAAAAAGTGGTCCGACGAGCCGCGGCACCCAACGGCCCGGAGCGCTGCAACTGAGCCAGGAGCGCCCAGCCCTGGATATTCCGAACCCCGTGCAGCACTGGGGCAAAACCGAGATGGAGGCCCAGCGCCTGTTCGTTAACGGCGCCTTCGATCTTGGCGACAGCGAGGCCTATTTCTTCGGCAATTATGGCCACGGAAAGGGCCGCCAGAACTTTAATTATCGCCAGCCTTACAGCACCGCCAATTTCGCAAGAACCGCCCTGTTCGGCGTCACATATTATCTCGACCAGCTGCCCACTGGAAATCGGAATGCTACCGGGAGGACGTTCAACTTTACTGAACTGTTCCCCAACGGCTTCACACCGATCTTCTCGGGCAAGATCGACGATGTTGCTGGCACGGTTGGCTATCGGGGGAAGAAGGGAGAGCTCAGCTATGATTTCTCCGGCACCTACGGCCAGAACCAGCTTCGCTACTTTCTCGACAACACAGTCAATCCATCCTTCGGGCCGGACAGCCCCACAAGCTTCTACATCGGCCAGCTGAAGCAGAGCGAAACCAACTTCAATGCCGACTTCAGCCATCCCGTTGAACTCGGCCTTGCGAGTCCACTCAACGTCGCGTGGGGCGCTGAATATCGCCGCGAATCCTATGAAGTCGGATTGGGAGACCGAGCATCCTGGGACGCCGGCCCCTTTGCGCGGCAGGTCGTGCAAAGACCAGACGCCTCGACCTTCGTGGTCATCAGCTCAGTGGGATCGAACGGCAGCGCCGGGTTTGGACCTAGCCGCGCCGGATTAAGTTCCCGCCGCAGCTATGCGGGCTATGTCGATCTGGAAGCCGATGTTACCGACGCTCTGACGCTGGGAGCAGCGGCACGCTACGAACATTTCAACACGTTCGGCGGCACCATTAATTTCAAGGGCAGCGCGCGTTATGAGCTGTCGCGGGCACTCGCACTACGGGGGGCGGTGAGCACGGGCTTCCATGCGCCGTCACCGGGACAAACCAACGTCAACAATGTGGTGTTGAACTTCGTCGCCGGCAGCACCACACCGATCCAGACAGGCACCTTCGCGGTCGATCACCCGGCGGCAATCTATTTCGGCGCTGTCCCCGTGAAGCCGGAGAAAGCCGTCAACGTGACCGGTGGCCTGGTGGTAACACCAGGATCCGGCATCAACCTGACCGTCGATTATTACAATATCCGAATCCGCGACCGCCTTGGCCTGTCCCAGGCCTTTGTCGTGACCGCCGCCGACCAGGCAGCGCTTGCAGCACTTGGGGTGGCGAATGCGAATGAACTCAATCGGGTCCAGTACCTGACCAACGCCTTCAAGACGCGGACTCAAGGCGTGGATGCGGTCCTGACTAGTGTCCTGCGGACTGGCAGCGAGGGCACGTTTAACAGCTCGCTCGCGATCAACTACAACAAGACCAAGGTGATCGACCGGGATCCGACGATCGTCAGCAATGACCGAGTAGCCAATCTGGAAAAGATTCTTCCGAAATTTCGGGTGAACTTCACGGAAACTTGGACCAAAGGGCGCCTCTCCCTGCTTGCGCGGCTGAACTATTATGACAGCTTCACCGTCACTTCGAGCAGCGGATCTGCTCAGAAATTCGGCAACGAATTCATTGCTGATGCGGAAGCGACCTACAAGCTGACCGACAATCTGAACTTGTCCGCGGGCGTCCAGAACCTTTTCGACAATTATCCGGACAAGGATCTCCGCTCGATCGACCCAAACACTGGTCTTCCGGGGAACGGCAACCAATATATTGACGCTTCGCCGTTCGGGTATAGTGGTGGGTTCTGGTACCTCCGGGCCGGGGTGAAGTTTTAGGGGAGCGACTCAACCTATCCTTCCGTAACTTCAGCGAGTCGCCGTCCCAAGGGGACGGCGACCTTTGATTGTGAAAGGTTGAGCGGCATCATCGTAGGGATGCGTGTGTCCAGCGGCCCACGGCGGCGGCTGTGACTGTCTGAGCATTTTGAGGAAGGAGGTCGTTCCCGCGCTCTGTCCGGAAGAACGGCGACGTCGTCTTATCGGACTCGGCGTCGGAATGCTGGTTGCCTTCCTGATCATATGCTCCTGATCTGCTCTTTTGAGCAGCTCTCGTCAGCGCACTGGCGGTGATTGGCGGAGCGCCCATGTTGTTCGACCCTCTCTAATTGATGTGTCGCACATTCTCTATCACAGCGCGCACGCATGCCGCTCTACATCCGACTGCCTGGTTCTCCCGGTTCAAGAGGCGCCGTCGGGATATCGCTTGGCTAAAGTATTTTTGACGCAGGATCGTGCTGTCCGAAGGGTCAGTTTCGGCAAATATGATGCCGCGAGGCCAGATAAGGTGGATCATGTGATCCGCTCGATCAGAATAGCTATGGAAGAACAGGAAAGTATGGCCGCCACCCATGTCGACCATCGACCGGCGGGTCGCAGTGCCATCGCTCCCGTCGTCCTTGATGCTGGTCATCTGCCCTCGGCGCTGGAACTGTCCCGGGCACTCCACTGGCCGTACCGGCTTGAGGACTGGGCATTCGCGCTCAAGCTGGGGCGGGGTTTCGCGGCCGAGGTCGACGGCCAACTTGCGGGCACGGCGCTGTGGTGGCCTTACGGCGACCGTCATGCATCGGCGGGGATGATCATCGTCGCGGAGCAGTACCAGCGAATGGGCATCGGCCGCGCGCTGATGGACGCGCTCCTCGCCGATGCTGCGGGTCGTACCATCATTCTCAATTCGACCGAGGAAGGCTTGGACCTCTACAGCCGACTCGGCTTCGTGGCG
This sequence comes from Sphingomicrobium sp., assembly GCA_039925325.1. Taxonomy (GTDB): domain Bacteria; phylum Pseudomonadota; class Alphaproteobacteria; order Sphingomonadales; family Sphingomonadaceae; genus Sphingomicrobium. The sequence continues at coordinate 5,138 of JBDSZD010000311.1, read as the reverse complement.
CGCGGCCATGTGAACCAGCACCAGGCGTTCCTTAGTCGATCGCCGGTGGTCGAAGGCGCCGACGCCGTTTGGTCTTTCCTGGCGAGCGATCGTTCAGAGATTTACGGCCTCGACCGCGCGGCGAGCGGAATGGACCGTCGCGCGCTGATCGATGCGCTGTTCGCGATTGGCGACGTGAAAGTCATTGATCGCGGCGGCCGCCTCTCCGGCTATGGTTGCGTACGCATTTGGGGGCGCGGGATCGTCATCGGCCCAGCCGTGGCGGCCGACGTGGCGGACGCCCGCGCACTCATCGCCGCCCTTGCGGCCCCGCACATTGGCCAGTTCGTCCGCATCGACGTTTCCGACGCTGTCGGGCTGTCACCCTGGCTGGAATCGATCGGCCTGCCGCGTGTCGGCCAGGTCGTGGCAATGACGTTGGGAGAGCCCCCTGCGCCCGGTGTGGCTTCCCGGCTTTTCGCACTGTCCAATCAATCGCTGGGTTGACCGGATGTCGGCCACATTCAGGAAAGTCATGATGTTTGATACTGTGGTTCAGAATTCTAGCAGGACCGCCACGCTCGACACGATCGAGACACCGGCCTTGGTGCTCGACGTGACAAAGGTCGATCGGAATAAAGCCAGGTTGGCAAAGCGGCTCGCCGGTCAGGGCGTCTCGTTCCGGCCACATGTGAAAACCGCCAAGTCGATCGACGTAGTGCACCGCCTTTTTCCGCAAGGAAAGGGACCGATCACGGTATCCACCTTGGCGGAGGCAGAATATTTCGCCGACTTTGGCATGACGGACATGACTTACGCCGTCGGTCTGGCCCCCGACAAGATTGCGCGGACGCGCGCGCTCGTCGAGCGGGGGATAGACCTTTGCGTCCTGATCGACTCGATCGAGCAGGCCGAGGCGCTCGCCGGGGCCGCGCAAGACGGCGGCGCGATGCCTGCCGTGCTGATCGAGATCGACTGCGACGGCCATCGCGGCGGACTGCTGCCGAATGACCCGGCATTGGTTCAAATCGCCGACCTCCTGCGCGAGGGCAACGTCGAGCTCCGCGGAGTGCTCACTCACGCCGGCGAGTCTTATGCCTGCCGTGGCGGAAACGGCCTCCCGGAGGCCGCCGAAGGCGAGCGCGCGGCAGCGGTGGCCGCAGCGGAGCTACTTCGACGCAACGGCCACAGCGCTCCCGTTGTAAGCGTCGGTTCGACACCGACCGCGCACTTCGCACAGCACCTCAAGGGCGTGACCGAGGTCCGCGCCGGGGTCTTCATGTTCTTCGATCTGGTGATGCATGGAATCGGCGTGTGCGAGATCGACGACATCGCACTTTCCGTGCTCTCCACTGTCATTGGACACCGGCCCGAGAAGGGCTGGATACTGATCGATGCCGGTTGGATGGCGCTCTCTCGGGACCGGGGAACCCAGCACCATCCCGTCGATCAGGGTTATGGCCTCGTATGCGATATCGATGGCGTCCCGTGGCCAGACCTGATTGTTGAGGATGCGAGCCAGGAGCATGGAATCATCAAGTTGCGGGCGGGTAGCGAAGCTGAACTTCCCGATCTCCCGACTGGATCGCGCATCCGCATCCTGCCTAATCATGCCTGCGCAACGGGCGCACAGCACGGGATCTATCAAGTCGTCGAGAGCGGCAGCCGGGCAATTGCGGCAACTTGGCCGCGTATGCGCGGGTGGTAAGCGCGATGGAAGAAAAGGTTGAGACCCTGATGCCCGAGACTCTGGCCGCACCGGGGGGCCATTATAGTCACGCCGCCATTTTCGGCGATTTCATCGTCACTTCGGGGCAGCTCGGCATTCGACCCGACGGCTCCCACACTTGCGAGCTCGTTTTCGAGGATCAGGTCCGGCAGGCGCTGGCAAACATGCTTTCGGCGCTGCACGCCGCGGGATCCGGGCCGTCGGATATTCTCAAGGTAACCGCCTACATCGTCGGTGTTGAGAACTGGCCGCGTTTCAATGCAGTCTACGCCGAGGTTATGGGAGCGGTGCGTCCAGCCAGGACGGTCGTCCCCGTACCCGAACTGCATTACGGCTACCTGGTGGAGGTCGACGCAATGGCCGCCTGCCCCTCCGTGGACCGCAACACATGAAGATGATTTCTTACTGGCTGGATACAGCCCAGCCCTTCGCGTCTGCATTGCCCGGCGGTCCGGAGGGCGTCGCCGACGTTGCAGTCGTGGGCGGCGGCTTCACGGGGCTTTCAGCGGCGCTCGCGCTCGCCAGGAAAGGTGCCAAGGTCGTCGTTCTCGAGGCAGGGCGCGTCGCCAACGCCGCCTCCGGACGCAACGGCGGCATGTGCAACAACGGCTTTGCGCAGGACTATTACGCGATGGCGACGCGGCTCGGACGCGAGCGCGCGAACATGCTGTACCGCGCCTTCGATGCGGGGGTCGACAAAGTCGAAGCAATCGTTGCTGAGGAAGGCATCGATTGCCATTTCCGGCGGGTCGGAAAGCTTAAGGTCGCTGCTAAGCCGGCGCATTACGACAAGCTTGCCCGCTCGCAGGAGTTAATGGCGCGGGAGGTCGATCCCGATACCCGCATGATTCCGAATTCCCAATTGCACGAGGAGATCGGATCCGATCGCTATTTCGGAGCCATGCTGATCGAAAAAGGCGCCGGAATGCACATGGGCATGTACGGCCAGGGTCTCGCCGAAGCCGCGGCGCGGCGCGGCGCGCTGATCTACGAGAATAATCCTGTGATTGATCTGCGCCGCATTGCGGGTCAGGCGCACGAGGTGCGGACGCCTCTCGGAAGCATTCGTGCAAATCAAGTGCTGCTGGCGACCGGTACGTCGACGATCGGCCCGCTTGGTTGGTTCCGTAGGCGCATTGTGCCGGTCGGAGCATTCATCATCGCCACCGAACCATTGCCGCTGGCATTACTCGACCGCTTGAGCCCTCACCGCCGGAATACCGCTGACACCAAAAATTTCGTCAACTATTTTCGAGTGTCTCCGGACAATCGCCTTCTCTTTGGCGGTCGCGCCCGCTTCTCCGGAACGAGCAACCCGCGATCCGACGCGAAGAGCGGGCGGATCCTGCGCCAGGCGATGACGGCGGTCTTCCCTGAGCTGGCCGAAACAAGGGTCGATTATTGCTGGGGCGGCATGGTCGACATGACCAGCGACCGCCTGCCGCGCGCCGGGGAGCACGACGGCCTCTTCTATTCGATGGGGTATAGTGGGCACGGAACCCACATGGCCACCTACATGGGTGGAATCATGGCGGAAGTTCTCAATGGTCGCGCCGAGCTCAATCCTTGGCGCGATTTCGATTGGCCCGCGATCCCGGGGCATTTCGGCAAGCCGTGGTTTCTGCCGATCGTCGGCGCCTATTACCGTTACAAGGATCTCGTCACATGACCGTCGAGCTTGCCGATGCGGCAGACGTCGCGATCGAAACGCATGCTGATGGCTTTATCAATGGCGCGTGGCGGCCGTTGAGCGGCAACGAGTTGCTGCCGGTCGTCAGCCCCGCTAATGAAACTGTCATAGCCCAGATACGAGCCGGTACCGCCGCCGACCTTGATCGCGCCGTTGCGGCGGCGCGGGCGGCATTTCCGGCCTTCGCCGCGGCGCCCGTGGCGGACCGCCTGGCGCTACTCCAACGCATCCATGCGCTAATCCTCGATCGGTGCGAGGAACTCGCCTGGACACTATCGCGCGAGATGGGCGCAACCATCACTCATGCGCGAGCGTCCCATGTTCCGCTCGCCGCCGCACATGTCCAGGCAGCGATCGACGTTCTCGCGGATTATTCATTTCTGACGATGCGCGGCTCGACCGCGATCGTGCGTGAGCCGATCGGTGTCTGCGGACTTATCACTCCATGGAACTGGCCGCTCTACCAGATCACCGCCAAGGTCGCACCGGCGCTCGCGGCGGGGTGCACGGTGATACTCAAACCGAGTGAGCTTTCTCCGCTCTCGGCGCTCCTGTTCGCCCAGATTGTGCATGATGCCGGTGCCCCCGCGGGCGCCTTCAATCTAATCAATGGCACCGGAGCGGAGGTCGGGAACGCGATGGCCGCACACCCCGACATCGACATGATCTCGATCACCGGCTCGAACCGTGCCGGCGTCCTCGTCGCGCAAGCGGCCGCACCGACGGTCAAGCGTGTCGCTCAGGAACTGGGCGGTAAGTCTCCCAATATCCTGCTGCCGGATGCGGATTTAGAGCGCGTAGTTCCGCTCGCTGTCATGGCCGCCTTCCGCAATGCCGGGCAGTCGTGCAGTGCTCCGACGCGCATGATCGTTCCGCGCGCGCAGCTCGAGCGCGTCGAGGCACTCGCCAGGGCGACCGTCGAAGCCATCGTCGTCGGCGATCCGCTCGATGAGAAGACGGTCATGGGCCCACTTGCCAACCGAGCGCAATTCAACCGGGTCTGCGAGCTCATCGCGGCAGGAATCGAGGAAGGCGCCACGCTGGTCTACGGCGGTCCCGGCTACCCCGAGGGTCATAACCGTGGCTTCTACGTGCGCCCGACCGTTTTTTCGAACGTGACCTCGGCGATGCGGATCGCGCAGGAGGAAATCTTCGGGCCGGTATTGAGCATCATGCCATATGGCGACGTCGATGAGGCAGTCGCCATCGCCAACGATACGATCTTCGGGCTAGGCGGCCACGTCCACGGCAGCAACATCGACCAGGCCCGCGCCGTCGCGCTGCGGATTCGGGCCGGGCAGGTGCACCTCAACCATCCGACCTGGGATCCGCATGCGCCGTTCGGCGGGTACAAGCGGTCGGGCAACGGCCGTGAATATGGTGTTTTCGGCTTCGAGGAATATCTTGAGGTCAAGGCCGTCCTCGGGTTCGCCTGATCCTCAGCTTCACGGAGTTATGTCCTTTGCCAGCGCCATTGAGTTTGATCCAGTCTTCGCCAGAGCTTCCGACTGAGGCCGACGCCGTCGTTATGGGCGGCGGCATCATCGGCAGCTTCACGGCATACTATCTCGCAAAACGAGGACTGAAGGTTGCGCTAGTGGAAAAGGGTGTCGTCGGGGGCGAGCAGTCGAGCCGGAACTGGGGCTGGTGCCGGCAGCAGAACCGCGACGCGCGCGAATTGCCGATGGCGACCAGGAGCCTCGACCTGTGGGACCGGTTCTCGGCCGAAACCGGCGAGCA
>JBDSZD010000310.1:0-3766 GCA_039925325.1 Sphingomicrobium sp. | reverse complement strand
CGCCTGCTCGCCTGGCGGACCATCTCCGGCGCGATGTTCGGCGGCGGGCTGGCGAGCCTGGCCGAGGCCGCGTCGGGCGCTCCGGCAATGCGCAGCTATGGTCCGCAAGCGATCGAGCTGTTCGGGTATCAGCTGCCCTTGCTGTCGGCATTATTCGGGCTGATCGGCGTGATCCTGGCGCGCATGGTGGCGCCGGTTTCGCCAGCGGCCATCCGGCTCGGCCGGACGGGCAATCTGGCACTGACCGCGCTGCTGGCGCTGGGCGTGCTGGCGTTCGTCATTGCCGGCGAGAAGCGCCCGATCGTCGCGCTCGGCTGGGCGGTCGGGCTTGGCTATTCCGGCGTTGCCTTCATCGAGCTCGTCAGCCGCGCGGTGATGAGCTTCAGCCGGCTCTTTCTCAAAGCATTTGTGAACGCTTCGCTGACCGCCGCGTCTTCGGCGGTCGAGCCAGTAAACGAGGAACTGTCATGATCGATTTCGAAGTCCTCGCTGCTTTTGCGATCCTTGGATTGATGATGGTCCTCGCCTTCAAGGGCGGGAGGAACAATCCGGTGACTACAGGCAGGCTGGCGAACGATCTGCACAAGACCAAGAACAAGCTGATGGTGATCGCCAAGGAGCTGGAGGAAGCGGCGACCAAAGCGGATCTGGAAGCGCTGCGGCTTGAGATCACCGGCAGCGCGACGAGCGTCGAAGTTAAGGCACTGTCGGATAAGGTGACGACGGTCTGCACCAAGGTCGACGGGATTGAGAAGGCCGCCGATCGCACGGAAGAAGCGGTGCAGCGGATCGAAGGATTCCTGATCAAGAAAGCTCTCGGCTCGTGAGCTACGCCGAGCACGTCGCGGCCGAGCGCCGCCTCGCGATCCTGCGCCTGATGAAGGAGGACGGCGGACAGTCGAACGACGGCATCCTGCTGACCGCAATGCGCGCGATCGGGCATCGGCAGGAAATGGATACGGCGGCGATCCGCCAACTGCTGCGCGATCTGCAGGAGCGCGATTGCGTGACGATCGAGCAGGTGCGCGACACAATCATGGTGGTGAAACTGACCGAGCGCGGGCGAATGGCGATTGCCGGCGACGTGTCGATTGGCGGCATCGCCAGCCCGCACCAGGGGCTTTAGGACATGGCCCTGCGCGGATCCGAGCGCGGCCGCAGTCGCCACCGGCCTTCATCGGTCGACCGGCTCGACCCCAAGATCAAGGAGATGATCGGCAAGCTCCGGATCGACCAGGGCTGGACTATCGACGAGATCCTGCAGAAGCTGCAGGCGCTCGACGCCAACGTGTCGCGATCGGCGCTCGGCCGGCACGTCAAGTCGCTGGAGGAGATCGGCGCGCAGCTGCGGCACAGCCGCGAAATGGCGCAAGCGCTCGTTGCCCAGCTCGGCGATGCGCCCGAGGACCGCGTCGCCGATCTCAACATCGAGCTGATGCATTCGATGATCCTGCGCCTGGTCACCGCCACCAACGACGACGGCGACGGGCAGCCGGTCATCCTCGACGCCGAGCAGACGATGTTCATGGCGCGGTCGCTGCAGGCGCTGGCGGGCGCGCGCAAGACCAACCGCGACATGATCCTGAAGGAGCGCAAAGCGGCTACCGAAGAGGCCGCTAAGAGGTCCGTCGACGCCGCCAAATCGCAGGGCCTTTCGGGCGACACGGTCGAGTTCATCCGCAAAGCGGTACTGGGAAGCGAGGGGTGATGGAGCAGACCTCTTCCGACGAGCTCGACGTCCCCGATCGGCTCTACGCCGCGTTCTGCCGGGATCGGCGGTACCCGCTCCGCAGTCGGGCGCGCGCTTTCCTGCTCGCCTCGTCGCGCCTGGCAGGGCTGCGATGAGCGAGCCCTGCTTCAAGTGCGGCGCGGCCCGCACCTGCCGGCACCGGCAGGTGGAAGAGATCGATCGTTCGCACGTTCGCGAGCTTCTCGATCGGCGCAGGGTGGGCAGTCATCCCGCGGGAGCGCACGGCAATTTGGCCGGCCCGGCGCGCGCGAAGATTCAGCGCGCGATGAAGGATTGGGATCGGTTGACGGGGCAGTCGAAGCCGTGAGCGCGATCGACCTCACCCTGCAGGAGCGCCGCGCCGAGAACGCGGCGGGCGAAGCCGCGCTCGAGCGTTTGCCCAAAGGCGATCTGCTCCTCGGTTATCAGCGTCGCACGATCGACGAGCTTTATACGAGCACCGCGCTGCTGATCATCGAGAAGAGCCGCCGCATCGGATTGACCTGGGGCCTTGCAGCTTATGCCGTGCTGACCGCTGCCGCCCAAGTGTCGGCGGGCGGACAGAACGCCTGGTACATGGGCTATGACAAAGACATGGCGCTGGAGTTCATCGAGACCTGCGCCATGTGGGCGCGCGCCTTCGGCATCGCGGCCGGCGACGTCGGCGAGGAGCTGCTCGACGTCGACGGCGTCAACGAGGGCGTCCAGTCGTTCCGCATCCGCTTCGCCTCCGGCTTCAAGATCACCGCGCTGCCGAGCGTACCGCGGGCGCTCCGCGGCAAGCAGGGGATCGTGATCATCGACGAAGCCGCGTTCCACAAAAACGTTGATGAAGTGCTCAAATCCGCGATGGCGCTGCTGATCTGGGGCGGCAAAGTGATCGTGGTTTCAACCCACGACGGCGTCGACAATCCCTTCAACCTGCTGCTGGACGAGATTCGCGCCGGCCGGCGCAAGGGAAAAGTGACGACGATCACCTTCGCCGATGCGATGGCGGACGGGCTTTACGAGCGGATCCAGCTCGTGTCGCGGATCAAGGGCAGCGAGCTCGAACCGAAAGAGGAGTGGGAAGCCGGGGTCCGCGCATATTATGGCGAGGACGCATCGGAGGAGCTCGACTGCGTTCCCAAGTCCGGATCCGGATCGCTGATCACACCGGAGGATATTGCCGCCGCCGAGCATGAGGATGCGGGCAAGCCCGAGCTTTACCAGGGCGGGCTCGTCTACCTCGGCCGCGACGTCGCGCGGCGCAAGGATGGCGCGATTCAATATCCGATGGAGCTGCTCGGCGACGTGCTGTGGGAGCGCGATCACTATGAGGGCTATGGCACCAGCTTCGCGCACCAGGACGCCTATTTCGACGATTGCTTCATCAAGTACCGGATTGCCTATGCCGGCATCGATCAGACCGGCATGGGCGAGAAGGTTGTCGAGGACGCCCAGCTCCGCCACGGCGCCACCCGCGTCAACGGCGTGCTGCTGACCGGCCCCAACCGGCTCGACCTCGCGATCTCGCTGCAGCAGCGCTTCCAGGCGGGCCGCATCCGGATTCGCAAGGGCGACGCCAAGCTGCGCGCCGATCTGCGAGCGATCAAGAAGATGGGCAGCGACACGGGCGGCGTCCGCATCGTCAACGAAGGACAGGTCCACGCCGATCACTTCTGGGCGCTGGCGCTCGCCTCGCGCGGCGCGGACTTCCCGTTCCAGGAATTCGGCTATCACTCGTCGACCAGGCGCCCGGTCAGCGAGCGCGCCAGCATGCGCCCCGTTCACGATGACGATGCATTCGGCTCCGCGGCCCGCTTCGGCCGGCCCGGCGCCTGGTAAGGACCAAGATGGCCGACGCACTTCCCGCAACCGCTCCGCGTACCTCTGGTCTGGTCGATCATCTCGGCCGACCGCTCGTGGCTTCGCAAATGACGATCGAGGTCGCCGGGCCGACGACGTCCGGTGTCCGCTCGATCGTCAGCGGTCATCCCGCCCAGGGCCTAACGCCCGAGCGCCTCGCCGGATTGCTGCGCGGGGCCGAGCATGGGG
>JBDSZD010000309.1:0-8392 GCA_039925325.1 Sphingomicrobium sp. | reverse complement strand
AGATCGACAACCTCTTCGATCGCGATCCGGTGTTGGGGCTCATGGCCAACCCGTCACTCTACGACATGGTCGGCCGCATGTATCGCGCGGGCGTTCGCTTCAAGTTCTAACCGTTCCTGATGCAAGCCAGGAAAAGACATTTGATCACCCCCAACTGGTCCCGGCATTCGTGCCGGGATCCAATTTTCACGCGCCCGAGCAAGAGCGGACAGTCCATCTCCGGGTGGATCGAGCTGCGTGAGGGGTGCGCGATGAAGCCGGAACAGGCGCACTCCCAAGAAAAGCCGTTTACACCAATCGAAAAAAATCTGGCAGCCCGGCCTCGAGGCGGGGAGATCGTCGTTGAACAAAGCTGGGCCTCGGGGACGGCGCGCTACGATCAAGAATGGGGCGGCGCGGGTTGGCGTGTCGCCGATGACGGTGTCTCGCGCGATCAACGGTCGCGATGGTGCGGCCTGAGATCCGCGCCGCAGTGATGGCCGCGATCGAGGAAGCGGGCTCACGCGGCGCCCGTCTTTTTATTCTCCGCGCGCCCAAAGGAAAAAGCCCTTCTTCCAAGGCTTTGAAGGATTTTGTCGCGTCCGGCCTGTCCGGCGTCATCCTGACGCCGCCGCTGGGCGATTCCACGCGCTTGCTTGACTATCTCGCCGACAATCATGTGCCGACGGCAACGGTCGGGGCCTATGCCCCCGGAAGCACGGTGTCGGTGCGCATCGACGATCGCCAGGCCGCCTATGAGATGGCGCGTTATCTGTTCGGCCTTGGCCACCGCCGCGTTGGCTTCATCGTCGGCAATCCCGACAAGGCCGCGTCGGCCGAGCGCATGGCCGGTTTTAACGCGGCCGTGCGCGAGTTCGAAGCCGTCGAAACCTATATCGCCCAGGGCGACTTCAGCTTTGCTTCCGGCCTCGCCGCGGCCGAGCATTTGCTCGATCAAAAACCCGCCCCGACCGCAATATTCGCGAGCAATGACGATATGGCGGCGGCGCCAGTTTCGGTTGCCCACCGCCGCCATCTCGACGTTCCCAGAGAGCTAACGGTGGTCGGCTTCGACGACACCAACCCGGCGGTCACCCTATGGCCCCCGCTGACCACCGTTCACCAGCCGGTTCGCAAGCTTGCGGCGGAGGCCCTCGCACTGCTGGCTGCTCAGGTTTCCAACCCTGCCGAGCAGCAGCAGAAGCAGCAGAAGCGGGAGCGCCTGCTGACCCACACCATCGTTCACCGCAATTCCGCGACCGGGCCCGTGTCTGCGCGGTCCGGCACCGTAAGCCCAATTAGGGTGCTGTCAGGTCGCCATATGGCCTTGTTGGGCATGCTTCAGGCGAACAGCGACTGCCACTCGGCAGTTGCTGCCGAGCGGCGCTGCTTGAAGGTTGCTCTGTCGATGAGATGACGTTCGGTGTTGAAGTGATTGTGGACGTTGGCGCGAACGGAAGCGAATTTCTGAAGTGTTTTCATCTATCGGAACCGCAGCATGACGCACTCCCGCCTTCGGAACGGAAGATGAGAGTTTGCGACGCGGTTGTTCGCCCAGCGTCCGATCTCCTGCTTCTCGGCGTTCCCGAGCTCCGACATTGCTGAACGAAGGCCGTCCGTGACCACCCTCTCCGGCTTGCAATCTCGCTTCATGGCCTCCTTAATGAAGGCGAGTGCGGCGGCTTTGTCTCGTGTCTTGGTTGCGAAGCTGTACAGCATCACCGCCGCACGGATCACTTCCGGTGACGAGTTGAAGCACCGGAACGCGTTACTGGCCTTTGGCTACGGATTTTTTAATGCCTGCTCGAAGAACCGACGGGCCGCTGCCTCATCGCGCGCTTCCGTGGCGTAGATATCGAGAACCTCTCCGCTCTCGTCCACCGCCTTCCACATATAACGTTCGCGTCCGTTGACCTTCACCCGCTCAACTTCGATCCGCCCGGGCGGGAGAGGAGCCTTGCCCATTCATGCCCGATATCAACCCAGCGCACGCCACGCAATTTAGTCTGAAAGGGCCCTCTGGCCAGCTTGAGGCTTGGCAGAAGAGGACTAGCTGGCGGAGACGGAGGGATTCGAACCCTCGGTGCGGGTTAACCCCGCACGGCGGTTTAGCAAACCGCTGGTTTCAGCCACTCACCCACGTCTCCGGACTGCGGCAAGCGCGGGGCTATATCCGCGCTGTGCGGAAGGTTCAACCGGACGGGCCGGACGGAATCACGTCGATGCGGACATCGAGGACCATCTCCGCACCCGGTTCCAGCACCTGCCACCCAAGTTCCGCCCATTGCTCTTCGGCGAAGTTCATTGCCGTATTGGCGTGGCTGACCGGTTCCGCGCAGAAATATCCGCCCGTTGCCGGCGAATAGACTTGGAAGAATTTTGCCGTCGGGGAGGAAAATTCGGTGTGGAACGGCCATGCCGGGTCGCTGACTCGCGCCCTGCCGCCCCAGCCGCCGAAGCCATGGTCCAGTTCTTGGCCGCAGACCGCCCGATCGGATAAGGAGAAGTGGCCCTCTGCCCTTACCTTTTCGACCGGAAGCACATTCTCGTCGATCGTCCACACATACTCGACTTCGGTGTCGAGGCGTGTGTCCGACCCGCAAGGAAAATATGGGTGAATGCCAAGCCCGCACGGCATCGCATCCTTGGATGTGTTGTGGCAGGTCAGCCGATAGGACAGCCCCTCCGGGTCGAGCCGGAGCACCTGCAGCGCTTCATAATCCCACGGCCACTCGCCGGCCGCATGCCGAAACGACAATAGGGCTTCCTGCCCGTCCGCGCGGTCGACCGTCCACGGCGCGAGCCAGCCTTGTCCGTGCAAGGGACTGATATCGTCCGCCAGATTCGGTTGCAGCCGGACCGACTTACCGCGGAACGAAAATGCGCCTCCCCGCACCCGATTTACGAAGGGTATTAGCGGAAAGTTCGCCATGTTGAGCGGATGCGCTCCCTCGCTCCTGCGATTATGCAACACCGGCAGCCGCGCACCTTCGACCCAATCGAACGCCGAAATACTTCCGCCAATGGAAGGATTTAGCTCGAGCCTGAGCGGGCCTGCTGAAAGAATGATGGGTGGGGTCATGACGGTTTCTGCACGACGCCTTTCCAGACAATTCACGGGTCCGCAAGTTCCTTGGGGATAAGTGTGGCTGAACCAGTTGCATGGGGAATCGCAGGATTGGTAGTTGCTCCCCCCGCTGGCTGGGGAGGTTCGGGTATGACGAGACGCGTCAAGGATTATGTCGATATCAAGGACCATGTGTCGCTTGACGGTCTGATCTGTGAACTGGTTGAGCTTAAGGCCAGCCTTCCGCGCGATTGCGAGGCCGAACTTCGGCTCCGCGGCGACGATGTATTCGGACGCCGGATTTCCATCTCCTACTTCCGGTCGCTAACGGCGGAGGAGGTCGAATGGGAAGCGCGCTATGCTTCCGCATCGCTTGAGTTGCGCGAGAAAGAGGTTGCGCAACTGCAGGAAGAGCCTGGAATCGTCCGCAGTTCAAAGCCGCGAAAGGCCAATTTTCGCGCCGTTGCGTGACAGAGGATCTGGCGTCGCTGGCGCCTTGGAGCTTCCCGATATGTAGTGGGCTATGTCAACTATTGTAAAAGCCTGACTATTGAAACGGCGCGGCTATGCGAGTAGCGTCGGAACGACTCTGGAGGGGGGACGCGCTATGCCGGGGCGTGTACGGGAATTGTTTGAGATCAAGGATCATCTTTCGCTCGATCAACTGATTGAAAGGCTAGCCGAAGTTCGGAGCCGCTTGCCCGAGACTTGCGACGCACAACTGCGTCTTTCGGGCGACGATGTGGTTGGCCGTCAACTGTCGATCTCCTATTACCGCGACATGACGAACGCGGAGGCGGAGCTCGAGGAGCGCTACGCGACGGAAGCGCTCCAGGCTATGGAGGTGCGGATCGACCGCCTTCGCGAACAGCTTGAGGTTGTCAACTCCCTGCAGTGGTGCCGGCAGCCGGCGCGCCGGGTCGCCTGACGCGTAATTGACATTGCAGCTGCTTGTCTGGACTTGACGCCGACCATCCATTGAGTCCCCGATCATGACCAATCACGCGGCCTGATCGTGCAGGCACTACCCCCGCCCGATCCGCCGCAGCAGGTCATCGTCGTTACCGGTCGCGCGCTTCCCCGCACGGTTGCGGAACGCGTGGCACACAGCGAGGTGCTGGACGAAGCGCAATTGCGCACAGCGGCTGGCTCGGGCGTAGACCAGCTGCTTGATCGCTTCGCCGGGGTGCAATTGTTCCGCCGATCCGATGCCCGCAGCGCGCACCCCACTAGCCAGGGCGTGACCCTGCGCGCGCTTGGCGGGAACGCCGCCAGCAGGGTCCAGCTGATCGTCGACGGCGTGCCACACAGCGACCCCTTCGGGGGATGGATCGCATGGCCTGCGCTGGACGCCCGCGACTTGGCCGAGATCCGCGTGAGCCGCGGCGGCGGCAATGTCGTGTCCGGGCCGGGCGCGCTGGGCGGCGTGATCGACCTGACCAGCGCCACCGATGAAGGAGTTCTTGCGGCGATCGAAGGCGGGAGCCGCTCAGCGTTCCAGAGCCACTTTTCCGCGCGCCAGTCCGTCGGGGCAGGCCTGCTGGCGGTGTCGCTGCAAGGCAATCGCGGCGATGGGTTCATCCCGATTGCTGCGAATTTTCGCGGCCCTGCGGATCGTGCAGCGCCGTACCGAAATGCCAGCGGCCGCACCCGCTGGATCGCACCGTTAGGCACCGCGATTGAAGCCCAGCTCGGCCTTTCGGCGTTCGTCGACGAGCGGGAGCGCGGGCTGCGCTACACCGCCAATCGGACGCGCGGAGGCGATGCTTCGCTGCGCCTCGTCGCCGATCAACGCTGGGCGTGGTCGCTGCTCGGCTTCGGCCAGGTTCGCAATTTCCGCAGCAGCTTTGCGTCAGTCGACCCGAAGCGGAGCGAGGCGCGCCGCGCCAGCCTGCAATATGACGTCCCGGGCAAATCGGCGGGCTGGAGCGCGGAAATCCGGCCACCGCTCGGCGAACGGCTGCAGCTGAGGTTGGGCGCGGACGGCCGCTGGATGCGTGGCGAATCGCGCGAGCTTGCGAGCTACTCGGCGGGCCGCCCGCAACGCGACCGACGTTCGGGCGGGAGGTCGCGCTATGCGGGGCTGTTCGGCGAGCTCAGCGTAGAAGGCGAAACCGTGCTGCTCACCACCTCCGCCCGGATCGACCGCTGGGGCATAGCCGACGGCGAGCTCGTCGAACGATCCGTCGCCGGCGGAGCAATTCTCGCCAACTCGGACTATCCGTCGCGGCATGGTTGGCGGCCGACCGGGCGGGTCGCGGGCGCAATGACCTTTGCTCCGGGGCTGACAGTGAGAAGCGCGGCCTATCTCGGCTGGCGCTTGCCGACGATCAACGAATTGTTCCGGCCGTTCCGCGCTGGCCCGGACGCGACTGCTGCAAACCCGGATCTACGGCCCGAGCGGCTGCGCGGCGCCGAAGCGGGCCTCGACTGGACCAGCCGCCAGTTCAAGTTTTCGCTGACCGCGTTCACAAACAGGCTCGAGGATGCGATTGCCAACGTCACGCTCGCCGCCGGCCCGGGAAGCTTTCCTGGGGTCGGGTTCGTCGGCACCGGCGGGGTGTACCGGCAGCGGCAGAATATCCCGGCGATCCGGGTTCACGGCGTCGAGGCGAGCGCCAGATGGTCGCACGGCGCCTGGCTCGCCACGCTCAGCAGCAGCCTGACAGACCCGCAAGTCCACGCGGCGGGCAGCTCGGCCCGATTGGACGGCCTGCGCCCGGCCCAGACCCCGCGGGTCGCCGCATCGGCCATCCTCGGCTGGGACGATTCAGCGCGCTCGGCCAACCTCGCGCTGCATTATGAAGGCCGCCGGTTCGAGGACGATTTCAACCGCCAGGAATTGGCATCGGCGCTGACCGTCGACGCTTCCGCGAGCCTGCCAATCCACGCCAATATGAGCCTCGTCGCGCGCGCCGAAAATGCGTTGAACGCTGAGGTTGAGGCCGGCGTCACCAGCAACGGAGTGATCGAACGCGCAAGGCCGCGCACCCTGTGGCTTGGACTGAGGTTCGCGCGGACGGGCGGCACCTAGAAGATTTGGCGGAGCGGGAGGGATTCGAACCCTCGATACGCTTTTGGCGTATACTCACTTTCCAGGCGAGCGCCTTCGACCACTCGGCCACCGCTCCGCACGCATCGGGCGCGATAAAAGGACATCGCGCCATTGGGATGCTCAATCAAGAACACCTGGAAGAGCGGCCATTAGGGGTGCGGGCCGCAAGGAGCAACCTTGCCGCGAGGAAGATCTTGCCCCTATGCGTCGCCCTGGATGCGCGCCTTTGGACCACCGCCCTCGCTCGACGAGATCGAAGCGCTGGCCCGCGCCGCGCTCGACGGCCTGCCGGAACCGTTCGCATCGCGGCTCACCGGAGTGCTGCTGGACGTGCAGGACTTCGCCGATCCCGTGCTGCTGGCCCAGATGGGCGTGGACGACCCGTTCGAGCTTAGCGGTCTCTACGAAGGCATTCCGCTCAATGAACGCAGCGTCGATCAGACGGGTACGATGCCCGACCGGATCCTGTTGTTCCGCCGGCCGATCCTCGATGAATATGCGGCGGGAGACGATAGCCTTGAGCAGCTGGTGCGCCACGTCCTGATCCACGAGGCTGGCCATCATTTCGGCCTGTCCGACGCGGACATGCACGCGCTGGAGGAACAAGCGTGAGCGCGCCGCTGCTGAGCTTCGACGACGTGAGCTTGTGGCGGGGGGGCCGCGTGCTGTTCGAGCATTTGAACCTCATTATCGGCGCGGGGGACGGGCTGCACCTGTGCGGGCCGAATGGGGTCGGCAAGTCGAGCCTGATCCGCCTTGCCGCGGGCCTGCTGCGCGCGGCTTCGGGCACGGTGCACCGGTCGGGCTTCGCGCTAGCGGACGACGCGCTGGCGCTCGACCCCGAACTTCCGCTGCGCCAGGCTTTGCTGTTCTGGTGCGCGCTCGCTCGCGGGCAGCAGCGGTGTGTTGACGAAGCGCTTGAGACGCTTGGATTGCGCCACCTCGCGGACGTGCCGGTCCGCCTTCTTTCCGCGGGCCAGGCGAAACGCGCGACGCTGGCGCGGGTGGTTGCGTCGCAAGCATCGCTGTGGCTGCTCGACGAGCCGCTCAACGGGCTCGATGCCGAGGGGGTGGAGCGGCTGGCGCATGTGCTTGCGGTGCATCGCGCCGGCGGCGGCGGCGTGCTCGCGGCGTCGCACATGCCGTTGCCGGGCGCGTGGACGCAGCTGGAGCTCGGACATTGATCGGGGTGCTGGTCCGGCGCGATTTGCGGCGCGCGTTCGCCGGTTCGGCCTGGCTACCGATGGCGTTCTTCCTGCTGGTCGCAACGCTGGTCCCTTTTGCGGTCGGCCCGGATGCGCGGCTGCTGTCGCGGATCGGGCCGGGCGCCTTATGGATCGCCGCGCTGACGGCCGCGCTGCTGCCGATCGAGCGGCTGATCGAACCCGACCGCGCCAGCGGGATGCTCGATCAGTTCGCCGTTCACGGACTGGCTGAGGAAAGCGTCGCCGCGGCCAAAATCCTCGCGCACTGGGTGTCGTTCGGGCCACCGCTATTGATTGCGGCGGCGCTTGGTTCGACCCTGCTTGCGCTCGATACCGCGACGCTTTGGCGGACGATGATCGCGCTCGCCGTCGGAACTCCGGCGCTTGCCGCTCTGGCGGTGGCGGTGGCAGCGCTCACCGCAGGATTGCCGCGCGCGGGCGCACTCGCCGGAATCCTGCTCCTGCCCCTCGCCGTGCCACTGCTGATTTTCGGGGCAGCCGCGACGGCTCAGTCGGGATCCGGCGCACTCCTGCTGGAGGCAGCCGTGTCGCTGTTCATCGTTGCCGGGGCGCCGTTCGTCGCGGGCGCCGCGATACGAAGCGCGCGCAGTTAGTCGCGCGACCAACGCGCGAAAATCGCTGTCGGTAACAGAAGCCCACGCGCCTCCTCGCGCACCGCCATCTCGCCGGCTTCGACCGTGCCGCCAAGATCGCCGAGGCTCTGCCGAAGCAGCTCGGCAATCGCGTGCGCGGACATGCGCACCGCATAGGCCGTCAGCACCAGGAACCGGCTTTCGCGATCCAGCAGCCGGCGGCAATCCGCCAGCAGCGGTGCAAGATTCTCCTCGAGTTTCCACAATTCGCCTTCGGGGCCACGGCCGAATTTTGGCGGGTCGAGCAGGATTCCATCGTAACGCCGTGCGCGCCGCACCTCGCGGGCGGTGAACTTGGTCGCGTCATCGACGATCCAGCGGATCGGGCGATCGTCGAGGCCGGACAGGACGGCATTGTCGCGTCCAGCTTCCACCGACTTTTTGGACGCGTCGACATGGACCATGCGTGCGCCGGCTTCGCTCAACAGCAAAG
>JBDSZD010000308.1:0-5711 GCA_039925325.1 Sphingomicrobium sp. | reverse complement strand
TGCGGGTCGGGTTTGGGCCGCAATTCGCTTGCGTGAATGTCGTGGAGATCGTCGAAATGCCGCTCGACTCCGATCGCTTCAAGGACGCGCCGAGCGTAGGGCGCGTCGCCATTGGTGAACAGAAATTTACGGCCGGGAAGGCGTCCGAGAACCTTTTCCAAGCGCTCGTCCGGCGCAACGCGATCAAGAGCGATGTCGTGGACGTCGCTGAGGAAGTCGGCGGGGTCGATTGCGTGCGTCGTCATCAGTCCGGCCAAGGTCGTCCCGTGCGCGTGGAAATGCGCCTTTTGAACGTGTCGGGCTTCCTCCTGGTCGCAGGCGAGCAGCCGTTGGATGTACAAGCCCATGCGCTCATCGATGAGCGCAAATAGCCCGGTGGATGCCGGGTACAGGCAATTGTCCAGGTCGAACACCCAGTCGCGGATATGGCAAAAGGCTTGGTCCATGGCAGCGTGTTGCGCCTAGCGAATTAACCATCTTCAGCAAAATGAAAGGTTTAGAGGCTTAGTCGAAATTTTGGGAAGCCATTGTTTTTCAGTGGCTTGATCGGAGACAGCAATGAGCAAGCGGCTGTTGGCAACCACTGGATACGCCGTAGTTCTGGCATTTTCCCTGTCGGCCTGCGGCGGCGGCGGCGGCGGCGGCGGGGTAAATGCGGCTCCTCCGCCACCTTTGGCGGCGGCCCCAAGCCCGACGCCGACGCCAAGCCCAACGCCGACTCCGACTCCCACCCCGACTCCTACGCCCACGGCCATCAATTACGACACGAGCGAGTACCGGGCCTCGACCTCCGCCGTCGCTGCCAACGCTATCACCGCATATCAGAACGGCGCCACCGGGCAGGGTATCAAGATTGGCGTCGTCGACACGGGGATCAACGCTGAGCTGTTCGGCGCCGCCAAGGTCGACCCTGCGAGCAGGGATGTGGCTGGCACGCGTGGTGTCAGCGATGAAGACGGTCATGGCACGGCAGTAAGCGCGGTTGCCGCGGCGACACGCAATGATGTGAACACCCACGGTGTGGCCTTCGACTCGACGATCATAAGCCTGCGCGCGGACACGCCGGGAACCTGCGCGGACACCGGTGCGGACAAAGGATGTTCATTCAGCGACGGGTCCATCGCGCTGGGCGTCGATGCCGCTCGGGAGGCCGGCGCGCGAATCATCAATTTGTCGCTCGGCGGCGATCCGCCCAATCAGACCCTGATGGCGGCGATGAGTCGGGCAGTGAATGCCGGCATCGTCCTGGTCATATCGGCGGGCAATGACGGCGCGGAGTTGAAGGGTGCAAACGCCGATCCATTCGCGCTAACCCCGGCCCTGCAATTCCCGGGTCAGGTTATTATCGCCGGCTCGGTAGGCGTCGATAATGGCTCCGGCGGCACCGATCTCAGTCAGCTGTCGACCTTCTCGAACAAGGCCGGCACGGGGGCTCCATATTATCTGGCCGCGCTCGGCTATCGCACGCGGGCGCCGAGCACGGACGGCATCCAATATATGTGGTCGGGGACCAGCTTCTCGGCGCCCACGATCAGCGGTGCGGCGGCTTTGCTCGCTCAGGCTTTCCCCAATTTGACTGCCATGCAGATCATCGATCTGTTGTTCCGGAGCGCCGACGATCTTGGGGCCGCCGGTACCGACGCCACCTTCGGCCGCGGGCGGCTCAACATCGCCAAGGCATTTAGCCCGATCGGAGCGACGAGCGTTGCAGGATCGCAAACGCCCATAAGCACCAGCCTGAATGGCGACATGCCGGCTGCCGCCGGCGACGCGGCAACCACTGCAAGCGCCGGAATCATCATTCTCGACGGCTATTCGCGCGCCTTCGCGATGCGCCTTGGAGCGACCCTGCGCACTGCGGAACAGCGCCAGCCGCTGCGGCACGCGCTGCAGGGCAACGCGCGGATCGCGGGGGCAAGTGCCGGACCGTTGAGCGTTGCCATGACCGTCAGCGAGCGGCGCGACTTGCCGCGTGGCTATGCGCTGGAACGGCTTGGGATCGGCCCAGAAGATGCACGCCGGTCGCGGCTGATCGCCGGATCCGCAGTCGCCAGAATCGACCGCAAGACCGCGATCGCTTTCGGTTTTTCGGAAGGCGCAAAAGCGATGGAGAGGCGTCTGTCCGGAGCGGAATCGGGCGCATTCCTGATCGCCAAGGATGTTGCAGGCGAGCCGGGTTTCACCGCGCGGCGCGATGGCAGCATGGCACTGCGCCGTCAGTTTGGAGCGACTGGCGTCACCGTTTCCGGCGAAAGCGGCAGCGTGTGGCAGGATCTCAAGACCAGCGCGACCGGCTCGCCGTATCGCTGGACCAGCGTGTCGGTCGACAGCCGCCTAGGCAGCAATTGGGCATCTTTTGGCATGAGCCGGCTGGCCGAAAGGGAAACCTTGCTCGGTGGCCGCATGGGCAATGCACTTGGCGGCGGCGGGTCCAACAGCCTGTTCATGGACGCCGAGGCGCGCCGCGAGTTTGGCCGCGGCTGGAGCGCGGGACTGGCCGCGCGGCGCGGCCGGACCAGCTTCGCCGCCGGCAAGTTCCAGAGCTCGGCTTACGGCTTCGACGTGCGCAAACTCGGGGTCCTCGGCGGCAACGACCGTTTGGGCTTCCGCCTGTCGCAACCGCTGCGGGTCGAAAAGGGTGGTCTCGCGATACTGCTTCCGACCGCTTACGATTATGACAGCGGCATCGCGACCAACAGCCTGACCCGCCTGTCGCTGACGCCGAGCGGGCGCGAGACGGACGCGGAACTGAGCTATGGCTCAAGCATCTTCGGCAATGCCGGGTGGGTCGGCGGCAACCTGTTCTACCGCCGCCAGCCTGGGCATGTTGCGACCGCCGATAGTGACGTCGGTGGAGCGGTGCGCTTCTCGCTCAACTTCTGATCAGCGGGCTGGTCGCTCGGATGCTCTCATAAGCTTAATGTCGCCGGGCCCATTGAACGGCTGATTGGCGATGATCGGCACAACGCAGCCGTCGATCCGGCGATATACCGCTTTGTAGTGATCGCCGGGCGGAAGTTCACTGAGGTTACGGACCGCGCGCTCCGGTCTGTCTTTCATCGCCTCGTAGCGACTTATGGCCGGGCAATCGGCCCGCTTCGGCCCGCCGGGGGTGACAACAGGCATGTTGCCTGCGGGTCTGGGATCCACCGCGACGGCCGGCGCACCGGCAAGAAGCAACGGAATAACGAGGAGCAAGAGGCGCATCGGATGTCTCCTTCGGCAAAGTAGCTATACGCCGGACCGGTAATCAGTTCAAACGGTGAAGCTCTCGCCGCAGCCGCACGCGCCCTTGGCGTTCGGGTTTTCGAACACGAAGCCAGCGGCAAAATCGTCCTCACGCCAGTCCATCGCGCTGCCGATCAAATAGAGGATCGAGCCGCCGTCCACATAGAAGACGCCGCCGGGGGTGACGATCTTCTCGTCGAACGCGATTTCCTCGGAGACGTAATCGACCGAATAAGCCAGTCCCGAGCAGCCGCGGCGCGGGGTCGACAGCTTGACTCCGATCGCGTCCGCGGGCGCGCGGGACATCAAGTCGGCGATACGCTGCTCGGCCGCGGGCGTAAGGGTAATGGCTTCAGGGCGAGTGCGGGTTTTCAGCTCGGTCATAATTTCTTCTGCCAGAACAATGCGTGGCCGGAAGCCGGGTCCAGCTGATAGTCGCCAAAGCCGCAGGCGACGTAAAGCGACTTGGCCGGATCATTGCCCGTCAGCACTTCCAGCGTGATCTTGCATGCGCCCCGGCGGGACGCTTCTGCATCGATTGCCGCCATCAGCGCCTTCCCGATGCCGCGGCCGCGATGTTCGGAAACAACGACAAAGTCGTGCACATTGACCAAAGGTGCCGCAGCGAAGGTCGAATAGCCCATGAAGCAATTGGCCAGCCCGACTGCCGCCCCGTCGATCCTTGCGATCAACGAGAAGGCGCCGGGGACTTTCCCCAAACCGCTAAGTAGTCGTACGCGCGTGTCCTCGCTCAGCGGGTCTCCGCCACCCATCAGGTCGCGCGCATATGTGTCGAGCAGCTTAAGCAGGTCTTGCCCGTCCCGCGCGTCCGAATAGTCCGCAACTGCGATTGTCATATCACCTGCGTCGCCGCCGATCTTCGTCTCGCTGTTCACAGCATCCCCAGTTCGAGGCGCGCTTCGTCGCTCATCTTCGACGGATCCCAGGGCGGATCCCATACCAGCTTCACTTCCGCATCGCGGACGCCCGGAACCGACAATACGCGCAGCTCGACCTCGCCGGGCATCGACTCGGCGACGGGGCAATGCGGGGTCGTCAAAGTCATCAGGACCAGAGCGTCGCCATCCTCGCTGACCGAGACGTCGTAGATCAGGCCGAGCTCATAGATGTCGACCGGGATTTCGGGATCGTAGATCGACTTCAGCACCTCGACGATCGCCGCCTGGACGTCCCCGCCCGCGCCGGTCGCCGGCTCGTCCTTGGGCTGTTCGGCGAGGAAACCGGCGAGATAGTCGCGCTTGCGTTCGAATGCCTCCGCCGGCGTTTCGGGCGTCACACGGGCGCGGGGCGGAGTTGCCACCGCCTCCACTTCCTCGATTGCGATCTTGCGTTCCTCGTTCATCCAAAAATCCGTTTCACCTGATGCAGTCCGCGCACCAGCGCCGCGATATCCGCCACGTCGCTGTGCGCCGCGAAACTCGCGCGGCACGTCGCCGCGACCCCAAGCACCTCCATCAACGGCTGCGCGCAATGGTGTCCCGCGCGCACCGCAACAGCATTGTCGTCCAATATGGTGCCGACATCGTGCGGATGCACCCCGTCGATATTGAAACTCACGATTCCGGCGCTGTCCTCGGGGCCGTAGAGGGTGACGCTGTCGATGTTCGACAAAGCGGCGCGGCATTCGGAGACTAAAGTGCTTTCATGCGCGTGGAGCGCCTCGGGGCCGATCGCTTGCACCCAGTCGACCGCCGCGTGCAGGCCGATCGCGCCGACGATGTGCGGGGTGCCAGCTTCGAAGCGCTGCGGCGGGGGAGCATAAGTCGTGCGCGCGAACGTCACGGAATCGATCATCGCACCGCCGCCCTGATAGGGTGGCATCGACTCGAGCAGCTCGGCCTTGCCCCACAGCGCGCCAATGCCGGTCGGACCGTAAAGCTTGTGGCCGGAAAAAGCGTAAAAGTCGCAATCGATCGCCGCGACGTCGACCGGCAGGCGCGGAACCGCCTGGCAGCCGTCCAGGAGCAAGAGCGCGCCTGCACTGTGCGCGATTTTCGCGGCTCGCGCTGCATCGAGGATTGAGCCGAGCACGTTCGACACATGGGCGAAGGCGACGACGCGATGTTGTGCGGTGACCAGCCGCTCACCGGCGTCGAGGTCGATGCGACCGTCGTCGGTCAGCGGCACCACGTCGATCTCATATCCCGCAAGCTGCCACGGCACGATATTGCTGTGGTGCTCAAGCGCGGACAGCAGGACGCGGTTGCGACCCTGTTTCGGCAGGCATTGCGCGACCAGGTTGATCGCCTCGGTCGCGCCGCGCGTGAAGATCAGCTCGTTCGCCTGTCCGCCGATCAGTGACGATGTTGCCGCGCGCGCGGCTTCATATCGGCCCGTCATGTCGGACGAGCGCTGGTATATGCCGCGATGCACGGTTGCGTAGTCGGTGTCGTAGGCGCGGGTGATCGCGTCAATCACCGCTTGCGGCTTCTGGGCCGTGGCGGCGCTGTCGAGATAGTGCC
>JBDSZD010000307.1:0-4181 GCA_039925325.1 Sphingomicrobium sp. | reverse complement strand
TCGATCAGCCCGTCCGCCGACGCCTTGCGCAAGTGTTCGTCCAGCGCGCCCTGCTGAATTCCGAACAGGGCCGCGCGCCCGGCATATTCCCCACCACCGTCGAACGCCTCACGCGACCGGCGCGCCCAGCGCACCGACCGCTCCATCGCCGCCACCTGGTCGGCGTGCGACGCAGTGGTCGGTACCAATTGGTCGAACTGCATGACGATGTCCGCGCCCAGCAGCCGCTGGATCTCCACCGAGCGTTCCGGAGAGAGCATATGCTTCGACCCGTCGAGATGGCTCTTGAACGCCACCCCCTCTTCGGTGACCTTGGTCAGCTCGCTAAGGCTCATCACCTGATAACCGCCGCTATCGGTCAGGATCGGCCGATTCCAGCCCATGAAGCGCTGCAGCCCGCCCAGCTTCGCGACCCGCTCCGCACCCGGCCGAAGCATCAGATGATAGGTATTGCCCAGAATGATGTCGGCGCCGGACGCCCGCACCTCCTCCGGCCGCATCGCCTTGACCGTCGCGGCGGTACCGACCGGCATGAATGCGGGCGTGCGGATCTCACCGCGCTGCATCTGGATCGTGCCGGCGCGCGCGGAGCCATCCGTAGCCATAATTTCGAAGGAAAAACGGGTCACGCGCGCCCCCTACCCGTTCGGCCCTCGACCCGCTAGGCGCGGACGATGATCGAACCCTGGCTCTATCCCGTCCTCACAGCGGTCGCCGTTGTCACCGGCTTCATCGACGCGGTTGCCGGCGGTGGCGGGTTGATCATGGTGCCGGCCCTGCTGTT
Source organism: Sphingomicrobium sp. (assembly GCA_039925325.1). GTDB lineage: Bacteria > Pseudomonadota > Alphaproteobacteria > Sphingomonadales > Sphingomonadaceae > Sphingomicrobium. The sequence goes on along the minus strand of JBDSZD010000307.1, from coordinate 3,397 downwards.
TGCTGGAGTGCCACCGATCCAGACGCTCGGCACCAACAAGCTGCAGTCGATGTGCGGGACATCCGTCGCCTGCTTCAATTTCGCGCGGGCCGGGCTGATCGAGTGGCGTCGGCATCGCATCACAATGCTGGTCGTCTTCATCGGCGCGTCGGCGGGCGTGCTGCTGGTTCAGGCGGTCGGGAGCAAGAGCATGGGTCTGGCGATCCCGATCCTGCTGATGGCGGTGTCGCTCTACGTTTTGCTGAGTCCGCGGATGACCGACGAGGACGCGCATCACCGCATCGGTCATCGGACCTATTGGCCGATTGCGGGCGGTATCGGTTTCTACGATGGCTTTTTCGGACCCGGCACGGGAAGCTTCTTCACCTCGACTTTGGTCGGTCTGCGCGGATTCGGTCTGACCCGTGCCACCGGCCTCACCAAGCTCCTCAATCTCACCAGCAATGTCGCCGCCGTCATTTTCTTCGCGCTCGGCGGCAAGATCCTCTGGCTGCTCGGACTATGTCTCGCCGCAGGCGCAATGGCCGGCGGCTGGCTCGGCTCGCACAGCGCCTTGCGCTTCGGCGCGAAGCTCATCCGCCCGATGCTGGTGACGCTGTCCTTGGCGCTGACGGCCAAGCTGTTATGGAGCTATTTCACCGCCTGAGGGGGAGCGGAGAGGATGAATTCGCATCGTCTCGACCGCATCGCCCGCAACGGCCTGATCGCCGCCACGGCGGCATTCGCGATCACTGCCTGCGCCAGCGTCGCAATCGCCCCGCCGATGACGGCGGAGTGGCGGACCTATGGCGGCAATTCCAACGGCGACCGCTTTTCGCCGCTGACCCAGATCAACCGCGGCAATGTCGCCCGACTGCGCGAAGTATGGCGCTTCGACATGGGCGCGGGCGGCATCCAGACCTCGCCATTGATGTTCGGCGACTTGCTCTACACCGTTACGCCGCAGCAGGATGTGGTCGCGCTGAACGCCGCGACCGGCCAGCAGGTCTGGACCTGGGACGCTCCGGAACCGGGCGAACAGCCGGTGCGCGGTCTGTCGCTGTGGGAAGGCGACGGCGGCCGGCGTCTGTTCACCAGCAACGGACCTTTTCTGGTCGCGCTCGACGCGGCGACCGGACAGCCCGTGCAAAGCTTCGGCAAGGCCGGCCGCATCGATCTGCGCGAAGGGCTCGGGCGCGATCCGGCCAGCATATCCGCGTTCCTCACCAGCCCCGGCACCATCTTCGAAGACCTGATCATCACCGGCTTCCGCACCTCCGAATCGCACCCCGCCGCTCCCGGAGCAGTGCGCGCCTACGACGTCCGCACCGGCGCAATCCGCTGGACTTTCAACCTCATCCCGCGCCCGGGCGAAGCGGGGCATGAGAGCTGGCCCGTGGGTGCGTGGAAGACCGCCGGGGCCGCCAACAGCTGGCCGGGCATGGTCGTCAATGCCAAGCGCGGCATCCTGTTCGTGCCGACGGGTTCAGCGGTCGACGATTTCTACGGCGGCGACCGGCCGGGCGACAATCTCTATGCCTCCTCCCTTGTCGCGCTCGACGTTCGCACGGGCCGCAAGCTGTGGCATTTCCAGGGTGTCCACCACGACATCTGGGACCGCGACTTCCCCGCGCCGCCCGTCCTTGTCTCCGTAGTGCGCGACGGCAAGCGCATCGACGCGGTCGCGCAGACCTCCAAGCAGGGATTCGTCTTCCTGTTCGATCAGGCGACCGGCAGGCCGCTGTTCCCAATTGTCGAGCGACCGGTCGTGCCGTCCGACGTTCCCGGTGAGCAGGCCGCGCCGACCCAGCCGCACGCGCTCCGCCCTGCCCCGTTCGCGCGGCAGTGGCTGACCGAGGAAATGCTGACCAACCGCACGCCCGAAGCTCATGCGGCCGCCCTCGCCCAATTCCGCACCATGCGCAGCGGCGGCCCGTTTCTCCCGTTCACCATCGGCAAGGACAGGATCGTCTTCCCCGGCTTCGACGGCGGTGCGGAATGGGGCGGGCCAGCCGTCGATCCGTCCGGGACCATCTACATCAACAGCAACGACATCGCATGGCTGGGCGCGCTCAAGGCCACCGACGCGCAGGCCAGCGCCGGGGAGCGCATCTATCAGGAGCAATGCTCGGCCTGTCATGGCGACAAGCTCCAGGGCTCCCCACCCCAATTCCCCGCCCTCGCGGGGATCAGCGCGCGGATGAAGCCCGCGGAAATGACCCGCATCGTCCAAGCCGGACGCGGGCGCATGCCCGGATTTCCGCACATCAAAAGCGGCGAGCTAAACGCTTTGCTCCGCTACCTTGGCGGCGACCGAAGCGACAAGCAGGAGGTCGCCACTTCAGCCCCCGGCCATCAGGCACGCTACCGCTTCACCGGCTATCGCAAATGGCTCGACGCGGACGGTTATCCCGCCGTCGCCCCACCGTGGGGAACACTGAGCGCGATCGACCTCAACAGCGGCGATTATCGCTGGCGCGTGACGCTCGGCGACTATCCCGAACTCGCCGCCAAAGGCATGGCGACCGGCAGCGAGAATTACGGCGGGCCGGTGGTCACCGCCGGCGGCGTGCTGATCATCGGCGCCACCATCTACGACCGCAAGCTGCGCGCATTCGACACTGCCAACGGGGCGCTGTTGTGGGAGAAGGTCCTGCCCTACGCGGGCACGGCGACCCCGATCACCTACATGCTCGGCGGCAAGCAATATATCGTCGTCGCCACCAGCAATTCGCGAAATCCCAAGGCGCAGCAGGGTTCGGCTTACGTGGCGTTCGCGTTGGCCGAGTGAAGTTGTCCTCGACCGTCCGCTTTGGGTGGAAAGAGACCGACCGCTAAGGGTGGAAGCGGACATTCGTCAGGTCGTGGACTTGCTCATTGATACCACCCACCTCGCTATGAGCTGCGCGACGGTGACAGCACTGTCGTTCGATATGTCGACGGTTATGTCGAAGGTCGCACGCCCGTGACCGGCCAGGTCGCTCTGTAGCTGCTCCGCGGGCACAACTGTGCGCGCAGTTGCGGTGAGCGTGCCCCTAGCCATCTTCAAGTAAGAAACCGTGACCTCAACCGTCACTGGGCGGATCGACGCGACTTGATCTGCGAAAGCGCCCAACATCGCCACTCCGGAAGCGGTTTCACCAAGTGTGAACACGGCTCCGGCGTGAACAGACCCGATGTGGTTGCGGACCTGAGACGCGTCCTTGAGTTGGGCAACTCCAAAGCCTGCCCCTACTTCAATGACCTCAATCCCGGTGTGCTCCGCGAACGGCACTGCTGAGCCGAAGCCCGTCCTGATCGTCTCATAAGTTGTCACCCGCTATCCCCCTTGACGGAGCTGTGCCGCCACTCCCGAACGGCCGCAATGGGTCGGAAGCGGCCATTTGCTAAGTCGGCAGCAATAAGCTCGCATCGCCGT
>JBDSZD010000306.1:0-2174 GCA_039925325.1 Sphingomicrobium sp. | reverse complement strand
CCCAAGGGTGCGCAATACCCAGATGCGGCCGAGTTGAAGCAAGGTGAAGCCGCCGATTAATGGCCAATGGATCGGCTCACCCGGGGCTAGCCACCACAAAGTTGCAAGCCATGAGGCATGGACCGCGACGATCAGCGGATAATGGCCCGGCGCGTATTCTCGCGCGCCCATCGCCAGCAAGCGCTCCGTATTGCGACGGGCAAGCAGCAGTTCGGAAAGCCGTTGCAGCGTGACGAAGGCGAGGATTGCGATGGCGGGCCAAAGCATCAGGCCCGTTCCAACAGCAGGCCCGAGCAGGTGAAGCCAGGCCCGAAAGCGGTCATCAGCACGCGTTCGGGAAGGCCGCGCTGCAGCAGCTTTTCGAGCACGAACAGCACGGTCGGCGCACTCATATTGCCGAAATCGCGCAGCACCTGCCGTTCAAGATCGAGCGCGCCTTCGGTCAGACCCAGCGCCGTCTCGATCGCCTGGAGCACTTTCACTCCGCCCGGGTGACAGCACAGCCGGGATATTTGAGCACGGTCTATTCCAAGGCTCACGAGCATCGCTGCGACGGCAGCGTCCAGTTGCGCTTCGATGAAGGGTGGAATGGCACGGTCGAACAGGACGGCGAGTCCCGGATCCTCGACATCCCAGCCCATGATTCGCAACGTGTCCGGCCAGAGTTGCTCGGCCGAACCGGTGATCCGCGCGAGGGCAGCGCCCGATCCAACGACGGCCGCTGCGGCGCCATCGCCGAACAAGGCGGTCGCGACCACTGCGGCGGGATCGTCGCTGTCGAGGCGTATGGAAATCGAGCACGTCTCGACCGCGACGAACAGCCAGCGGCTGCCGGGCTCGGTCGCGGCCAGCCGGGCCGCGGTGGCGAGCCCGCTGACTCCGCCAGCACAGCCGAGGCCGAACACAGGAACGCGCTTGATGGCGTTGCTGAACCCGATTCGGCCGGCAACCCGCGCATCGAGACTGGGAGTCGCGATCCCGGTTGTGGAGACGGTGACAACGCCGTCGATTTGATCCGGCTCCAGTCCTGCCTGAGCAATCGCCCTCGATGCCGCATCGACGAACAAATCCTCCGCCGATCGAAGGTAAAGCGCGTTGCGGTCGGACCAGCCATGGTCCGTTTCGTACCATTCGGGCGGAGCGACCAGGTGGCGGGTGTCGATTCCGGCATTGTCGAATACGCCGGCCAGCCGGTCGAACAAGGCCGGCCTGCCGCCAAAAGCCCGTCTTGCCAATTCCTTGGCTTCGGCCTGAGTGGCGATGCACGGCGGAACCGCAGTTGCGAGCGACATTAGATTCATGGATTGCACGGATAGTTCCGATCAAGCATCGAGCTGCAACCCTTCAGGAGCATATTCAAATGCGTAGACCCTTATTGCACGCCGTTGCCATTGCCGCACTAGCCGCCTGCGGGTCCGCGCCTTCCCAGATTGCGCAGGCTGCCAATGCTGAGGCGGATGAGCGGCCGTTCACAATGACCGAAATAGCGAAGTTCGAGACGCCGTGGGCGATGGCCTTTCTGCCGGGGAGTGGTGTGCCGCTGACCAAAATGGCGCTGGTGACCGAGCGCGACGGGCGGTTGTGGCTGCTCGATACCGCGACCGGCAAGTCGCAAGCGGTGGGCGGGATCCCGAAGGTGAAGGTCGAAGGACAAGGCGGTCTCGGCGACGTTGTCGTTCACCCCGAGTTCGCAGGTAACCGGCGCGTCTATCTCAGCTATGTCGAGGCGGGGCCGGCTGACACCAGCGGGGCGGCACTGGGCTATGGACGCCTGATCATTGGGCCAGGCGCGCCGCGGATCGAAGGCTTCCGCGTCATCTGGCGGCAGACACCGAAGGTGACCGACAACGGCCATTTCAGCCACCGCATCGCCTTCGCTCCCGATGGATCGATGTTCGTCTCCTCGGGCGAACGGCAGAAGATGCAACCGGCGCAGGACCTCGGCAGCGACCTGGGCAAGATTCTCCACCTGACCGCCGAAGGGCTGCCGATTGCTGGCGGTCCCTTCGTGAGTCGTGGCCTGCGTGCGCGGAGCTATTGGAGCTATGGCCATCGCAATGTGCTTGGCTTGGCGTTCGCGCCGGACGGCCGGCTGTGGGAAACGGAAATGGGTCCAGAGGGCGGGGACGAACTCAACCTGATTTTGCCCGGTAGAAATTACGGCTGGCCGGTCG
>JBDSZD010000305.1:0-2303 GCA_039925325.1 Sphingomicrobium sp. | reverse complement strand
AAGAAATTGCGTTTCATGGCGGGGGTCTTAGCCGGTGCCCCCGGCATCGTCACTAGATGCGCGGAGGATCGCCGTCCGGACGGGTTTCCATCTTCGGACGCATGCCCGCAGCGGCAGGCTCGGCAAGCTCCGCCTGACCGGCGAGATCCTCGCTCTTCAGCTGGTCGAGATGCATTAGCCGCGTGATGAACCAGCTGAGTGGGATGGCCACTACGCCGACGACGATGATGGCCCAGCCGATGGTCGAATAGACTTCCAGCACCTTTTCAGGTCCCGCGCCCTCGCCTCCGGTCGCCTGGGCAATCTGCGCGGCAAGGAAATTGCCGCCAGCGGTCGACAGGAACCAGGTCCCCATCATCAGGCCGACCATCGATCCGACCGAAAGCCGGGTCATGCTTGAAAGGCCCACCGGGGAGAAGCAAAGCTCCGCAGTAGAGTGCAGCAGATAAAGCAGGATGACGAAGATCATCGGCGTCATTCCGCCGTCGGTGTTGGCTCCTGCAACCAGGATGAGAAAGCCGAGGCCGATCTGGATAAACCCAAGCGCGAATTTCAGCGGCGAGCTTGGTTCAAGTCCGCGCTTGCCAAGCCAAGTCCAAAGAGCGGCAAACAGAGGCGCAAGTGTGATGATCCAAAAGCTATTGACCGACTGGAACCAGGATGCGGGCATTTCCCAGCCCATGAAATGGCGGTCGACGCGCTGATCGGTGAAGACATTTAGCGATGAGCCTGCCTGCTCGAACAAGGCCCAGAACAAAGGGCACAGCGCGATCAGATAGAGGGCCGCGAAAATACGGTCGCGTTCGATCTTCGGGAGTGTGAACACTGCGCGATAGAGAATGAACGCCACCACAAGCAGCCAGAATATGCTGAGGCCCATACCCACGATCTGATCATTGCGAATAAGCAGAAATGAAACGCCTACCGCGACGATCGCCGAGAGATAGATAATCCATTCTCGCGACAGGCCCAGGCCCGTGGGGGCCTTGAGCAGCGCCGCATCGGCAGGCGCACCTGCGTCGTGAAGCTCGCGCCGGAACAGCACGAATACGACAAGGCCAAGCAGCATGCCGATTCCCGCCGCACCAAAGCCGTAAGACCAGCCGACCCGCTCGCCGAGATAACCGACGAGCAAGGGCCCGAGGAAGGCGCCCAGATTAATGCCCATGTAGAAGATCGAGAAAGCGCCATCTCTGCGAACGTCATCGCGCGGGTACAGCTGCCCGACGAGCACCGAGATGTTCGCCTTAAGAAATCCCGTGCCGACGATGATAAAGGCCAGACCGGCGTAGAAACCGTTGAGATAGACGCCCTGTTCGCCCTGGGGCCCTTCCACAAAGGCAATTAGAAGATGCCCGATGGCGATGAATATGCCGCCGGCTAGCACCGCCTTTCGTGCGCCGAGGAAGCGGTCGGCGAGGTAACCGCCGATCACCGGCGTTATGTACACCAGCGATGTGTAGGCGCCGTAGATTGCGTACGCGGGCTTTTCGTCGAACAAAAAATGTTTGGTCAGGTAGAAAACCAGGATCGCGCGCATCCCGTAATAGGAAAAGCGCTCCCACATCTCGGCGAAGAACAGCATGTAGAGGCCACGCGGATGACCAAGAAAGGTTCTGCGCTCGCGGGCGGCAGGCTGAACGGCGGTTGTTGCCACGAATTGCTCCAGTCAGGGCGCCTCTAAGGCGCAAGGGCTATGGAACGAGCGTAGCGGCGTTAACCGTCGAGGGAAGCCGATTGTTGCAGGCGCGATGCATCGCTATGTCGCCGGTCGATGCTTAATGACCGTTCGTCGATCCTGTCGCTGCTCGAGACCCGCCGCTCGGGGAAGCCGCGCGAGCTGGTCGGACCTGGACCGTCGGGTGAGGAGATGGAACAGATCCTGACGATCGCGGCGCGTTCGCCCGACCACGGCAAGCTCTTCCCCTGGCGCTTCGTCACCGTCGGCGAGGATCAGCGCGAGGCGCTCGCGCTCCTGTTCCGGCAGGCCTTGTCCGATGAGGACCCGAGTGCGGGCCCTGCGCATTATGAAGCGGCCGAGCAATTCGCCCGTTTCGCGGGATCGCTGGTGGTGCTCGTCTCGGCCCCGGTGCCCGGCCACAAGATCCCGGTGTGGGAGCAGGAACTGTCGTGCGGCGCGGCGGGAATGAATCTGCTGCTTGCGGCGCATGCCCTCGGCTATGTCGGGGGCTGGATTACAGGCTGGCAGGCCTATTCCGAAACGGTGCGGCTGGCCTTCTGCGGACCCGGCGAGCGCGTCGCTGGGTTCGTTTTCATCGGGCAACCCGCGCGCGCACTCGAGG
>JBDSZD010000304.1:0-1858 GCA_039925325.1 Sphingomicrobium sp. | reverse complement strand
AATTGCTGATGCTGGGTCTCGGCCGTCTGGCGGGCCGATCGCTCACGCATGTTTCGGATCTCGACATCATCTACATTTTCGATGCCCCGCAGGGTTCAATGTCCGACGGCCGCCGTTCGCTCAGCGCAACCGATTATTACAATCGCCTCGCCAACCGCGTGACTTCCGCGATCAGCGTCCCGACCGCAGCCGGGCGATTGTACGATGTCGATACAAGGCTTCGGCCACAAGGCGCCAAGGGCATGCTTGCAGTCTCGCTCGAAGGCTTCGCCGAGTACCAGCGGTCGGAAGCCTGGACCTGGGAGCATATGGCTTTGTGCCGCTCGCGGCCTGTACGGGGCTCGATCGATGGCCGAGCGCGCCTGGAGGCCACTGTCCAGTCAATTCTGGAGAAGCCGCACGACCCCTTTAAGGTCCGCGCCGACGCAGCAAGGATGCGTGACGAGATGCGGCGGCACAAGCCGTCCGCCGGCCCGCTCGACATCAAGCTTGGCCGCGGCGGGCTGGTGGATCTAGAATTCGCCATTCATACGCTCCAATTGGTCCACGGAATCGGATTTGATCCGGCCCTGGAGCGGGCGATATCCGCATTGGCCGAGGCTGGGTTGATCGACGGCGGTCTTGAAGCCGATCTCAGCCTGCTGTCGCGGATGCTGGTCGTGCTGCGGCTGGTTTCGCCGAGTGGCGAGGAGCCGGCACTGCAGTCGCACGCGCTGATTGCGTCGATGTGCGGGCAGGCCGATTGGGATGCGTTGCTTGCGGCCCACCTTGCGGCGCGGCAGAGGGTCGATGCGATGTGGCGACAAGTAAGGGAAGCAATATGACCGAAGGCGACAAGGCTCCGGCGATCGAGGTTTCGCCAAGCGACGGAAGCAAAGTCAACCTCGCCGCTCCGGGCCAGCCGCTGGTGCTCTACTTCTATCCGAAGGACGATACGTCCGGCTGCACGCGGCAAGCGCAGGATTTCACGGCCACTGCCGGCGATTTCGCGGCCATCGGTGCCAAATTGATCGGAGTCTCCCGCGATCCGATGAAGAAACATGAAAAGTTCATCGGCAAATATGATCTGTCGGTCCCGCTCGCTTCCGACGAGGATGGGCGCATCAGCGAGGCGTTCGGCACCTGGGTCCAAAAGTCGATGTACGGCCGCAAATATATGGGGATGGAGCGCGCGACTTTCCTGATCGGCGCGGACGGCAAGGTGCTCAAGGAATGGCGCAAGGTGAAGGTGCCCGGCCATGTGGCGGACGTGCTGCAGTCGGTGCGGAACTTGGCTTACGGGTGATTGATCTTCGTCATGTCGGACCTCATCCGGCTTCGACTTTCTTTAAGTCGGGAGATTAATATCAACCGTCTGCTTCCGAGCCATTGCCGACATTGAGGGAATCAACGAACCTTGTCGGACTTCGGATTTTTCGCGAGCTCACGTGCCCCTTTTAGGGCAAGCTTTGCGATCTTCATTTTGACCGACAACTTTTCAGACAGGGATCGAGAATTGTCATCCACAATAGCAAGAAGCTCCCGCTGTGCCCAAATGTCGCCTTGTGCCGCTGCTTTTTCGAGCCAATCCTTGCCCTCCGCTGTTTCACTTGAAGCATGATCGCCCTTAATCATCGCAGTTCCCAACTTTGACATGCTCGGAACGTGACCTTGCTCCGCACCGGCTCGATAGGCCGCTTGCGCCTCAGCTATTGCGCCTTGGGTCTCAAAAAACCGACCAAGTTCGAAGTTTGCCGGGCCGCGCCCTTGCGCTGCCGCACGTTGATAACAGGAGCGCGCCGTATCCATGTCGGGTACCCCTGTCAGCCCGGTTTCAAAAATGTGCCCGAGACAAAGGAGCGCATATTCGGAGTTGCGC
>JBDSZD010000303.1:0-6926 GCA_039925325.1 Sphingomicrobium sp. | reverse complement strand
TGATGCGGACGCGCGCAAGCCCGTCGTGATCATAGTTGAGCCGCAAATCCCCCTTGGTCGCGTCGAACTGGCTGCTCACCGCCCCTTCGAGCACGGTCACCTGCGGCGCGCTCGCATAACGGAGCACCGTCTCGCCCTGCTCACCCTTGCGGCCATAGAATAGAGCGATGTCGCCGCCATTCTGGTGCAGCGCAGTCTGCAATTCGGAGCTGGAATAGACCAGCCGCTGACCCTGCAAATTGACGCCCGCCAGCAGCCACTTCGCATCGAACCCGTTGAGCCGCATCGGCCCGGCCTGCGGAAATGTATAGCGTCCGTCCGGCAAATCGGCGGTGATCGTAAAGCTGTCGTCGCTCTGCTTGTTGGACGGCTTGTGCGCGACCAGCATGAAGCGCGCGTCGGTCTGCGGATTGCGGTTGTGATAGACTTGGATGTTGGGCGACGAAGCAGTCACCGCGCCTGCCCGAATCATACCCGCGAGGTCCGGCACGGCGGCAATCTGTTGCCCCAACTGCTTCATTTCGAGCAGCTTTGGACGGACTTCTCGCGGCTCGGAAATGGCCGCGCCATAATCATAACTGGTGTACACGACCGGCCCCGCCAGCCAGCCCCAGCTGGTCCCGCCATACGCGATATAGAAGCTCTGGATACCGATCCCGTTGGCGAGATTGGTGCCGTAGAATACCCGCTGGAAGCGCTTGCCGCGCTGGATCGCGTTGCATTCATAGCCGCCGTTTGATCCCCAATAGTCGAACCAGCCACCGCCGAATTCGGCGACGAAGCCGGGTGTCGTCGGGGACGCCGATGCGCCGCCCTTTGCGCCCCCGGGCCCGTAGAAGCCCCAATCCGGCGCTGCACTCCCGCGCGTCGGCTTGCCCTGCACCGTGCAAGTCCCGCCCGGATAACCGTCGAAGGCGTACATGTCGGTCGGGCCTTCGACCGCATTGGCCACGTTCGAACCGCGCGGCACCCAATAGCCGTTGCGGCCCTTGTCGTTATGGAAGATCGGGACCGTAATCCCGTCGGCGCGCGCCTTGTCGTAAAGATGCTGCATATAGCGCACCTGGGTTGGACCGACGACATCGAGCTCGTTCTCAATCTGGTGGAGAATGACACTGCCCTTGCCACGCCCAAGCTGATGCCTGGCGATGATCGGGTTGATCTGGCTCAGCCATTCGTCCCCCGCCGCGACGAATTCGGGATCGTCGGTGCGCGCCCGGGCGCGTTGGTTGAGCAGCCAGCCCGGAAAACCGCCGCGGCTCAGCTCCGCGTTCACATAAGGGCCGGCGCGGGTGATGACGTACAGCCCCTCTTCCGAGGCCATCGTCAGCAGCCGGTCGATGTCGCGAATGCCGCTGAAGTCGTACACGCCCTTCTTCGGCGAATGATATCCCCAGTCGAAATAGAAGGCGATCGTATTGAACCCGTTGGCCTTCATCTTCTGCATGATGTCGCGCCATAAATCGGGGCTCGGCAGGCGGAACGGGTGGGTTTCGCCCGACCAGATAATCTTGCGCTGGCCGTCGATCATCAGCGAGTGACGGTCGTACGCAACGCGGCCAAATTCTTTGTAGGTCGCAACGTCCGCGTTCGGCGGCGGGGCGGCAATGGCGGCCGGAGCGAGGAGTGCAACTGTGGCAAGAAGCCCGATCGCGCGAACCATTCTCATGCGAGGTGGAACAGCGGTTGCAGAGGCCATTCGACCGGGCGATTGTCCGGCTGCACTTCCATCAACGGCGCCATATAATCCCACCACTTCTTCATGACCGCCTGGTTCGGCAGTTCGTCTCGGCTATTGTCATCGCGCAGCTTGAGCACCGCGAAAAGCGACAAAGTTTCTTCGTCCAGAAAGATCGAATAATCATAGATGCCCGCGGCGGAGATGGCCTCCGCCAGCTCCGGCCAAATCTCATCGTGACTGCGCTTATATTCCTCCACGGCTCCGGGCTTCAATTTCATCTTGAACGCATGGCTCGTCATTGGGCGGAGCCCGCTTTGGCCAATTCGACGGCATAGACGCCGTTCTTCCCTTCCATGTTGGACCGGAAGACCAGCCACTTGCCATCGGGTGTGAAGTGAACGTTGGGCTCGAGCCGATAATCGTGCTTTGACATGTCGACGAGCTTTTCACTGTCGAACACTCCGGGTTGGATCAGACTTGCGGCGTTGTCGGCGTGGATTCCCGCAACATCGGGAATACCGCGCGGATGGAACAAATAGAGCCATTTGCCGTCCGGTGCATGCGCGACCATTTCACTATCGCCGCCGTCCCCGGCAAAACGCTTTTGATCCGGCGCAATGTTGAAATGCACCGACCATTCATTGCGGTCGACCGCATACCAACGACGCTTTTTCGTATCGACCTCATAACCCGCGACCCAGAACACTTCGCCGCGCGGCGTCTGCAGGTCGTACCAGATGGTCTTGCCATCGGGAGACCACCACTCATGCCCGGCGATCTCCATATTCATCGTGCGCGGGTGAATCTTCGTCAGCCGTGTTCCGTCGGTGCGGATCGTCCAGATGCGGTCAACCTTGTGCCAAGGGCCTTCATGGCAAAACATCAGAAGCGTCGGATCGGTCGGCGAAAAGAGCAGATGGTTGAGCCAGTCGGTGGAGCGCTGAAGCACCTTGCGCGCGCCGGTCCGCGTATCGATCGTGAAGATCTCCATCGGCACCTTGGCCTCAAGCCGCTCGTTCAGCCGAACCTCCTTGGCCTCGGCGAAGCTCAGGGGCTTTCCGTCTGAACCAACCGCCGCGTAGGCGGCCTGATCGAAGCGCCGGTCCCGTCCCGCGGTGCCAGGTTGCAGCTCCGTCGGACGTTCTTCCACCTGCCCGGCCATCAGCGTCTCGTCGGCGTTGATGGTCGCAATCCCGCCGCGCGGGAGGTCGGCAATGCGCCGCGCCTTGCCAGTGTCGATATCGGCAGCCCAGATAATTCCAGGTCGTGGGCCGCGGACAGGCTGTCCCGCAACCGCCGCCCGCTGGATATAGTAAACATTGCGAGTTTTGGCTCCGGTGAATAGCAACTGCACGCCTTGGCCCTGAACGACGGGCGACACCTGCCAAGTCTTCAGGTCGACAGAGGATATTCCCGAATCCGTCGAGATCACCATTTTGTCGCCCTGCGGCGTGAAGGCGGAATAGTTGAAATATGGGCTTGAGGCACCGGGAGCATCCGACACCACGATCACGCGGTGTCCGGTCTTGGCATCGATCCACTCGCGCGGATTTTCGGCTGGAGCAATAGTCGCGGTCGCAACGGCGACCAAAAACGCAAGCAGTGCCATTTTTCCTCCCTCGCGCGGATCGTGTGTCCGCTTCGCTATGACGGCCATATAGGTTTGACTGTCACTTGTTCATTCCCTAACACTTAATTTCATTATGTGGTAGGGCGCGAAATGACGCTCGGGGGATGTGTCGGACGGTGTTAGCGCAATCAAATTGCGATAGGGGCAAGGGCCGCAATTCCCGCGAGGGAGTGGAGCTTCGCCGATGAGCCTGCCCAAAATCAAGCATATCCGTGCGTCGGTGGTTCGTGGTGGCGGTGCCGATTATCACGACCAGGGCGCCGGCCACTGGATCGACGATCATATTTCGACGCCGATGGCGCGCTACCCGCAATATCGCCAGAGCCGCCAAAGCTTCGGAATCAACGTGCTCGGCACGCTGGTGGTCGAAGTCGAGGCGGAGGATGGGACCATTGGTTTCGCCGTGACCACCGGTGGCGAGCCAGCCTGCTATATCGTCGAAAAGCATCTCGCGCGCTTCGTCGAAGGCCGCAGCCCGGCCGAATATGAAATCATCTGGGACCAGATGTATTATTCGACGCTCTATTACGGGCGCAAAGGCCTGGTAGTGAACGCGATTTCGGGCGTCGATCTTGCCATTTGGGACCTGCTCGGAAAGCTGCGCGACGAGCCTGTCTATCAGCTGCTGGGCGGCGCGGTTCGCGACGAATTGCAATTTTATGCCACCGGTTCCCGCCCCGACCTTGCCAAAGACATGGGCTTCATCGGCGGCAAGCTACCGCTGCATCACGGCCCGGCTGAGGGACTCGAAGGATTTGCGAAGAATATCGCGCTTCTCGCCGACATGCGTGACCGCGTCGGTCCTGATTTCTGGCTGATGTACGATTGCTGGATGTCGCTCGACGTCGATTATGCGACTCGGCTTACACACGCTGCGCACGAACATGGGCTGAAGTGGATCGAGGAAGCGCTCAGCCCGGACGATTATTGGGGCTATGCCGAACTCAAGCGCAATGTGCCCAAGGGCATGCTGGTGACCACCGGCGAGCATGAATCGACCCGCTGGGGCTTCCGCATGCTTTTGGAGATGGGCTGCTGCGACATCATTCAGCCGGATGTGGGCTGGTGCGGCGGGTTGACCGAGCTGATCAAGATCAGCGCGCTTGCCGATGGCCATGGCAAGATGGTCGTGCCGCATGGATCGTCGGTCTATTCCTATCATTTCGTCGTCACGCGCCACAATTCGCCGTTCGCCGAGTTCCTGATGATGCATCCAGCAGCGAGCGAGGTCGTTCCGATGTTTGCACCGCAGCTGCTTGGCGAACCCATTCCCGAACAGGGCCGAATGCGCGCGTCTGCGCTCGACAAGCCCGGCTTCGGGGTCGAGCTCAACCGCGATGTGCCATTGCATCGCCCCTACCCTCGCTAAGGACATATCGAATGAAGCTTTGCCGCTATGGCCAGACTGGATTGGAAAAGCCGGGTCTCATCGACGCCGATGGCAAGTTGCGCGATCTCAGCGGGATTGTTGCAGACATCGGCCCGGCCGAGATTTCTCCGGACGGACTTGCCACACTCGCGGCGATTGACCCGGCTTCGCTTCCACTCGTGACTGGCAGTCCACGGTATGGAACGCCGGTTGCAGGCAGCCGCAAGTTCATTGCGATCGGGCTGAATTATGCAGACCACGCCGCCGAATCCAACCTCCCGATACCGTCGGAGCCGGTCGTTTTCACCAAGGCGATTTCCTGCCTCCAGGGACCGAATGATCCGGTGGTCATCCCGCGCGGGTCGATGAAAACCGATTGGGAAGTGGAGCTGGGCGTAATCATCGGCACCCGCGCTTCCTATGTCGATGAATCGGACGCGCTCGATCATGTCGCCGGCTATTGCGTGATCGACGATGTTTCGGAGCGCGCGTTCCAGATCGAGCGCGGCGGGACCTGGGACAAGGGCAAGGGCTGCGACACCTTCGGGCCGGTCGGGCCGTGGCTGGTTACGGCCGACGAAGTCGGTGATCCGCACAAGCTGTCCATGTGGCTGGAGGTCAACGGCCGGCGCGTACAGGATGGAAGCACCAGCACGATGATCTTCGGCATCGCCAAGATCGTCTCCTACGTCAGCGAGTTCATGACGCTGGAGCCGGGGGACATCATTACGACCGGAACTCCGCCGGGAGTCGGCATGGGCCAGAAGCCCGAGCCTTGGTACTTGAAGCCCGGCGACGTCATTCGGCTCGGAATCGAAAAGCTCGGCGAGCAGCGGCAGGACGTCCTCGCCTGGACACCGGACGCCGGGAGGGTGGCCTGACCATGTCCGATCGCTTCAAGGGCCGCGCAGCAGTGATTACCGGCGGGGCGTCCGGCCTCGGGCGCGCCGTTGCCAAACGCATCATTGCCGAGGGCGGACAAGTCTGCCTGTGGGACAATAACGCTGACGCGCTCGAAACGGTCGGGGCGGAGATCGGCGCAGGGCATACCCGCGCGCTCGACGTATCGGATTGCGAGGCGGTGGCGGCTGCCGCCCGACAGACCAAAGAAGCACTTGGCCGAATTGACATCCTCGTCACCTCGGCCGGGATCACCGGGGCGACAGGACCACTCCACGAATATCCGGTCGATAGCTGGGAACGGGTCGTCGACATCAACCTCAACGGCGTCTTCTATTGCTGCCGATCGATCGTGCCGTTCATGCTCGAAAACGATTACGGCCGCATCGTCAACGTGTCGTCCGTCGCCGGTAAGGAGGGTAATCCGAACGCATCGGCATATTCGGCGTCGAAGGCGGGCGTGATTGGCCTGACCAAGTCGCTTGGCAAGGAATTGGCTACGCTCGGCGTCATCGCCAATGCGATCACTCCCGCGACGTTCGATAGCCCGATCCTCGATCAATTGCCCAAAAGCCAGGTTGAATACATGCTGTCGAAGATCCCGATGGGCCGCCTCGGCAATGTCGAGGAAAGCGCCGCCATGATCTGCTTCATGGCCAGCGATGAGTGCAGTTTCACGACCGGCGCGACGTTCGATACGTCGGGAGGACGGACCACGTTTTGATGCGACGGCACGGCAGTCGTCGAGAGCCGTCGGCTGCAAGGGAGGTTTGAATGCGCGACGTTCCATTCGTGGATGCTCATATCCACTTGTGGGACCTGACGCGCATTCGTTACCCGTGGCTTACGCCACCGTTCAGCGACGCCGGGCCGAACGGCAGCGTCGAACCGATTGCGCACAATTATTCGATCGAAGACTATCGCTCCGACGCTTCCGGCTGGACCGTTGCTGGGGCCGTCCATGTTGACGCTGGCGCCGACCCGGACATGGCGCTTGACGAAACCGCGTGGCTTGAGAGCGTGGCGGATTCGAGTGGGCTTCCGACCGGGATCGTCGCCTTTGCCGCACTGCACGATCCGGACGTGGAGCAACTGCTCGAAGTGCATGCCGCGCATCCCCGAGTCCGCGGCATTCGCCACATCGTCAATTGGCATGATGAGCAAGTTCGCAGCTACACGCCGCGAGATTTCACCTTGGATCCGGCGTGGGAACGCGGATTTGCGCTGCTCGGCAAATATGACTTGTCATTCGACCTGCAGGCCTATCCCGGGCAGTTCCCCCACCTTGCGCTGATGGCCGCACGACACCCTGCCACGCAGATTGTCATCAATCACATGGGGATGCC
>JBDSZD010000302.1:0-3910 GCA_039925325.1 Sphingomicrobium sp. | reverse complement strand
AACCATTATCTGCTAGGCGCTCGGGCATGTCAGACGCTCCTCCACGCATCCTGATCATCGCCGGCTCGGACTCGGGCGGGGGCGCGGGGATTCAGGCGGACATCAAGACCGTCACCATGCTCGGCGGGCACGCCATGACCGCAATCACCGCAGTGACCGCGCAGAATACGCTCGGCGTCAGCGCGGTCCATACAGTTCCGGCGGAGATCGTGCTTGCGCAAATGGACGCTGTGATCTCCGACATCGGCGTCGATGCGGTCAAGATCGGCATGGTCGGCAGCGCCTTTACGGCAAGCGTGGTCGCGGACCGGCTGGTGCAATTGCGCGAGCAGCAGCCCGATATCCCGATCGTTTTCGATCCGGTCATGGTCGCTACCAGCGGGTCGTCGCTCGCCGACGATGCAACCGTCGCGGCATTTGGCAAATTGATGGCGATTGCCACTCTGGTGACGCCGAACCTGCCCGAGCTCGGCCGGCTCGCGAGCGACGAGGATCCGGTGGCCGCTGCCCTGCACCTGGTGTCGGATCATCGCTGCGCCGTGCTGATCAAAGGGGGGCATGAGGAGGGCGATGCCCTCGCGGATGCGCTGATCGAAGAAGACAATATGACCAGCTGGCAAGGCCAGCGCATTCATACCGGAAACACGCACGGCACCGGCTGTACACTGGCGAGCGGGATAGCCTTTTTCCTCGCTCAGGGTTCTTCTTTATCCGACGCCGTCGGGCGCGCGCGTGAATTCGTGCGGGTTGCGTTGCACGCGGCGCCCGAGCTTGGCGAAGGTGCGGGCCCGATCGGGCAAGGCAATGTCCGCCTCGACGTCGGCGCGGGGCCGCGGCTCAATCAGGTCACGGTAACCGTCACGGACTACGCGAAGTCGGTGACCTTTTACCGCGCGCTCGGGCTGACGCAGATCGTCGATAGCCCGGAAAACGGCTATGCCCGGTTCGAGACCGCGGGCGGCGCGACCTTTTCGCTCCAGGCCGATCCCGACGAGAAGATCGCGGCTACGACAGCAATATATTTCGAATGCGACGATCTCGATGAACGCGTCGAGCAACTGGCGCGTAACGGAATCCCGTTTGAACATGGCCCGCGCAACCAGCCGTGGCTGTGGCGCGAAGCGCGACTGCGCGATCCCGACGGCAATATCATCTTCATGTACAAGGCCGGCGAATCCCGCCGCTTTCCGCCGTGGCGGATGGCTGAATAATTGTTCCCCGGCGAAGGCCGGGGCCCAGGCGGCGCTCCGCGCCGATTTTTTTGTTTAGGGGCTGGACCCCGGCCTTCGCCGGGGTACGTTGTCAGAATGCCGCGCCCCTGCTTCAAGCTTGAACTTCCGTTTCCGCAGCCGCTCGCCGGAGTGGACGAGGCGGGCTGCGCGCCGCTGGCCGGGCCGGTCGTTGCCGGCGCGGTGATCCTCGACCGCAACTGCTTTCCGCGCGGGATCGACGATTCGAAAAAGCTGCCGCTCGACAAGCGCGAGGCGATCTACATGCGGCTCATGAAGTGCGCGCGGATCGGCGTCGGAATCGCGACAGTCGAGGAGATCGATACCATCAACATCTATTGGGCGCGCATGCTGGCGATGAGCCGAGCGGTCGAAGCATTGGGGCTCGATCCCGCCTGGGTGCTGGTCGACGGCAACGCCTGTCCACGCTGGCAGCGGCCGTCCAAGGCGATCGTTGCCGGGGACACCAAATGTCGTTCGATCGCGGCGGCTTCGATCGTCGCCAAGGTCACGCGCGACCGGATGATGGTGGCCTACGCGCGCGAGCATCCGGGTTATGGCTGGGAAACCAATCGCGGCTATCCAACGCCGCAACATTATCGCGGTCTCGAAGCCCTTGGAGTGACCCCGCTGCACCGCCGCAGTTTCGCTCCGGTGCGCGAAATTCTTGGCCGAAGCGCGCCGCCGGGACCGACCGTCGCCGAAATATCGACAGGCGAGTCCTCAGCGCCACACCCACCAGTAATGGAGTCCACACCAGCCCGTGAGACTCAACATATGGTGTCTGTTGCTGCGGTCGCGGCCTAGCATTAGCGCTTATTCGCTGCCGTTTCGCTGCGCTGCAGCTTGACCGCGAGTCCCCGCTGACTCACCCTTGGCGGTTCGAAGTGCAGGGGGCCGCATGAATCTCGTCACGACTATCGGGGAGCATCGCGCGCGTTCGCGCCGTTTGGAACCTCGCGCACGCACGCTTCCGCTCGATCAAATCATCGCGGGCGACTGCATCGCCGAAATGGCGCGGCTGCCCGACAAATGCGTCGACATGATCTTCGCCGACCCGCCCTACAATCTTCAGCTCGGCGGCGATCTCTTCCGGCCCGAAGGCGGGCGGGTCGATGCGGTCGACAATGATTGGGACAAATTCGACAGCCTTGCGATCTACGACGACTTCACCCGCGAATGGCTGGCCGAGGCGCGGCGGATCCTGAAGGACGACGGCACGATCTGGGTGATCGGAAGCTATCACAACATTTATCGCGTCGGATCCCTGCTTCAGGACGCCGATTTCTGGATCCTCAACGATATCGTCTGGCGCAAATCGAACCCGATGCCCAACTTTCGCGGCACCCGCTTCACCAACGCGCATGAGACATTGATCTGGTGCGCCAAGGACGAAAAGGCCCGCTACACCTTCAACTATCGCGCGATGAAGGCGCTCAACGACGATTTGCAGATGCGGTCCGACTGGGTGCTTCCGATCTGCAGCGGCGGGGAACGGGTCAAGGGTGCAGACGGCCACAAGGCGCACCCGACGCAGAAGCCGGAAAGCCTGCTCTACCGCATCCTGCTGGCGTGCACGAAGCCGGGGGATGTGGTGCTCGACCCCTTCTTCGGGACGGGGACCACCGGCGCAGTTGCGCGGCGTCTCGGGCGACGCTGGATCGGGATCGAACGCGAGCCCGCTTATATCGAAGTAGCGCACCAGCGCATCGAGAGCACGCTCCCCCTGGACGAAAGCGCGATGCAGGTTGTCGCCGACAAGCGCAGCCAGCCGCGGGTGGCGTTCGGTCTGCTGGTGGAAAGCGGGATGGTTGTCCCCGGGACGATGCTGACCGATTCGAAGCGCCGCTGGACTGCCAAGGTCTGCGCCGACGGATCGCTGCAGGCGGCATCGCACGCGGGGTCGATTCACAAGGTCGGTGCTGCGCTGCAAGGCGCGCCCTCATGCAACGGCTGGACCTTCTGGCATGTCGAGCATGCGGGCGAACTCAAGCCGATCGACACGCTTCGTCAGGAACATCTGTTGGCTCTAGCTTAAGCCGCTTGCGTGCTTAGCCGGATCGGCCAAAATAGGCTCATGACAAATAAGCTTCTGCGTGGCGGGATCATTGTCCTGCTTATTGCGGTGTGCAGTTCCGCGGGCGCCCAATCCGCGGAAGAAGCCGCTTCTGCTCAGCGACGCCTGGACGCTGCTCTTGCCAGCTTCGCTCCGCAACGCCCGGGTGTCGTCGATGCATATGTGATTGCCGTCTCGCTGAATGGCGACCCTGTTTTCGGCCGCGAGGCTCGCGAGGCAGGGAAGGTGCTTTCGCGGCGGTTCGACGCCGTCGGCCGGACCGTCGTGCTGGCCCAGGATGAAGGATCGAGCAGAGCCGATGCGACTGGCTCGCCAGTCAATCTTGCCCACGCACTGATCCGGGTAGCCCAGGTTATGGACCGAAACGAAGACGTGCTGGTGCTATACAGTACGAGCCACGGGGCTCGTGGCAGCGGATTGGTCTACCAGGCTGCGGGCGGCGAGGCGGTCAACGCCCTGGTCCCGCCGCGCAACCTGTCGAAGCTGTTCAAACAGCTCGGCATCAAGAATCGACTTGTAATCATCCAAGCCTGCTACTCGGGGCAGTTTATTCCCGCACTGAAGAGCGACAGCAGCATCGTGCTCACTGCCGCATCGGCGGATC
>JBDSZD010000301.1:0-3528 GCA_039925325.1 Sphingomicrobium sp. | reverse complement strand
AGCGCCCGCACAGGAGTATCACATGGCTGACATCAATGGGCTGGTCGACCAGCTTTCCGCACTGACCGTTCTCGAAGCCGCCGAGCTTGCCAAGGCGCTTGAAGAAAAATGGGGCGTTTCCGCCGCTGCCGCCGTCGCGGTTGCCGGCCCTGCGGCCGCCGCTGCCGGCCCGGTTGAGGAAGAGAAGACCGAATTCGACGTGATCCTGACCGGCGACGGTGGCAAGAAGATCAACGTCATCAAGGAAGTCCGCGCGATCACTCAGCTCGGCCTCGGCGAAGCCAAAGCGCTGGTCGAAGGCGCTCCGAAGGCGATCAAGGAAGGCGTCAACAAGGAAGAAGCCGAAAAGATCAAGGCTCAGATCGAAGCTGCCGGCGGAACCGTCGAGCTTAAGTAACCGAGCAGCCGCAAGGCTGCGTAGAGTTATCCCCGCGCAGGCGGGGATCCAGATCTACGCTTTCGCGGGTGTCTTGAAGCGCCTGCGGATGGGAAGGGCGGCCTCGCAAGGGGTCGCTCTTTTCCGTTGTGTGTTGATTCCTCAATGTCTGCGAACGTGAACCACGGCATACTGGTCCGCATAGTGGCGCGCCCAGCGCGGATTACGATCGAGCAACTTCGTTAGCGGCGCTTCTGGGCGGAGGATCGTCCAGCGTAGATTCCAGCGCTGCACCGCGCGATCGAACGCCGCTCGGTCGCCTTGGACCATGCGTGCATGGTCGATGGTGAAGACGTCGCCATACATATCAGATCGGCCATCGATGAACGGCGCAATCCCGTTCAGGATCAGCGGCCCGCCAAAGCTGTAATCGTTGAGCACTGGCGCGCCGAGCAATTGCGCCGGGAGCGTGGCCAAGGCGGTGGCGGGATAGGTCGGCGAATCCCCGCGCTGCATCGGTAGAGCGAGCCGTGCGACGGCTATGAGTGCTGCACCCCCGAAAAGCACAGCGAGAACGTCCCGGCCCAGGCGCTGCGCATTTGGCGTCCTGCCCATTCCGAGAGGCTTTGCGAGGATCAGCACGGCGACAATCGCGAACAGCGCCTGATGGCGGACATGGGCGAACGCCAGTTCCGCAAGCAGCGCGAGGAGCAGCAGCCGCACCGTCCGGACCTCCCGCCATCGCACGATGACCGCGCCCAGAACCGCGAAGCTGAACAGCACGAACTGCCAATCGTCGACCACGTCGGTCGGACGCCATTCGGTGATCAGCGGCAGCGCCTTCATGCCGCTGACCTGCAGGGGATAGAGAAAGCCCTGAATGCCGTGCGGCGTCACCAGCGCCGCAGCGCCGGCGGCCGCCCCGAACAGGCCCCAGCCAGCAATCACTTTGCGCCATTGGTCCTTCTGGTCGATCAGCGCCTCAAGCGCGAACACGGCCGCGAGCAGAAGCGCGAAAATGAAGCTAGCGTGGAGGTTGGCCCACAGCAGGATCAGCGCCGCCCAGCCGACCGGCGGCGCTCTGCCTTGCTCGCGGGCGCGGATCAGCATCAAAGTCCAGACTACGAGCAGCGGCCAGGTTACGACATGCGGCCGGGCCAGCATGTAGGGCGCAAGCACCAGCGCGACCACCGCCAGAACTGCAATTGCATGGCGCGGCGCGAGCCAGCGCGACAATTCGCGCCCGATCAGCGCGAGCGCCGCAGCAATACTCAGCGAGAAAATCAGGGCAAGCGCAGCCCAGCCGCGCACCGCAAAGGCAAGCGCCATTCCGACATCGACGAGCCATTCGTGCGCCGTCCACGGCTGTCCGCGGTACGTGAAGGAAAAGGGATCGACGTGCGGGATCGCGCGGTGCGAAACGATCCACTGCCCGGTCGCGAGATGCCAGCTGGTATCGCCGTCGTTGAACAGCGCCGGTGCAAAGCAGAGTCCCGCAAAGACGATCAGGACGAGGAGCATCGGCGATGCCCGCCCCCAGTCCCGCCACTTCCAACTGCTCGCCGCCCCCATGCGACAGCATTAAGTGAGGAGCGGGGCAGCGGCAACGCCGTTGGAAAAATCCAACAACGCCCTTTCCAACCGGTGAAAAAGGGTTATATCGGGCAAATCCGACAAATAGACGGCTCCGCCGCACGGTGACGTGCGTCCGGGGCTTTTCCTGCCCTCCCCGGGACAGGACCCGAACAGCGCACGGGTCATACGCATTGGGGAGGAGCAAGCGGGAAGCGCGCACCATTTCATCGTTCCGGCGTGAGCCGGAATCACTGGGCACCGGCACGACCGGTGAACAGCAGCGCAGGGAATATCATGGCGACCAAAGCGATCGAACGCCGGGCCACTTCGACGGTCCGTTCCAGCACCTCACGGCGTATCCGCAAGATCTTCGGCAATATCCACGAGATCAGCGAAATGCCGAACCTGATCGAGGTCCAGCGTGAGAGCTATGAGCAATTCCTCCGCTCCGACTCATCGACGGGCTATGTATCCGGACTCGAAAAAACCCTGCGCTCGGTGTTCCCGATCCAGGATTTCGCCGGTACCGCACATCTCGATTTCGATCGCTACGAGCTTGAGCACCCCAAGTACGACACCGACGAGTGCCGCCAGCGCGGGCTGACCTATTCCGCTCCGATGCGCGTGACCCTGCGCCTGACGAGCTTCGAAATCGATCCGGAGACCGAAGCCAAGTCGGTGATCGATATCAAGGAGCAGGACGTCTACATGGGCGACATGCCGCTCATGACGATGAACGGCACCTTCATCATCAACGGCACCGAGCGGGTGATCGTCAGCCAGATGCACCGCTCGCCGGGCGTGTTGTTCGACCATGATCGCGGCAAGACTCATTCGAGCGGCAAGTTCCTGTTCGCGGCCCGCGTCATCCCATATCGCGGTAGCTGGCTCGACTTCGAGTTCGACGCCAAAGACATCGTCAACGTCCGTATCGACCGCAAGCGCAAGCTTCCGGTGACTGCGCTTCTCCATGCGCTTGGTCTGACCAGCGAGGAGATTCTCAACGAGTTCTACAACCGCGTGGTCTATATCCGCGGCGCCAATGGCTGGCAGATTCCATACGTCAGCGAGCAATGGCGCGGCCAGAAGCCGATGTACGACGTCGCCAGCGCCGAAACCGGCGAAGTGGTGTTCAAGTCCGGCGAGAAGATCACGCCGCGCAAAGCCAATCAGGCGACCAAGGACGGCCTCCAGAATCTCATCATTCCGACCGAGGAAATCTTCGGGCGCTTTTCCGCTTTCGATCTCATCAACGAGAAGACCGGCGAGATTTACATTGAGGCGGGCGACGAGGTCAGCGCCGAGAATCTCGAGAAGCTCGATGCCGCCGGCGTCGGGACGCTCGAATTGCTCGATATCGATTTCGTCAACACCGGACCGTGGATCCGCAACACGCTGAAAGCCGACAAGTCGGAAGATGGCGACAGTGCGCTGGCCGACATCTACCGCGTGATGCGTCCCGGCGAGCCGCCGACCCGCGAGACTGCGGACTCGTTATTCTACGGCCTGTTCTTCGATTCCGAGCGCTACGACCTCTCCGCAGTCGGTCGCGTGAAGCTGAACATGCGCCTCGGCCT
>JBDSZD010000300.1:0-2606 GCA_039925325.1 Sphingomicrobium sp. | reverse complement strand
CCATACGGGCCCGCAGCTCTCATCGCTGCAACCAGAGGCCGGACAGATGGCAGCATCCGACTACCTGCCCAACCTCCAAAATACCGCTTGCGTCTTCAGGGGCGTCCACAGATGGAAAGCGGACGTTTGGGGCTCGCAACGTGCTCGGCAAGCGCATCCGCTCGATTGCTCGTCGATCAGGTCGTCCGGGCATTGCCTTTCGCAGCAGAGACCATAGTCTCACAAATCATACGGCGCCGAAGTGGCGTATTCCGAGGAGACAGTGGGCGAATGAGGTACAGAGTTGAGGGGTGGCCTCTTCGCGTGGCGACTGCGCTGGCATTCACCATTGGCGCGCCTGCACTTGCCCAGGATTCGCTCGTTCCGGCGCAAGGTCTTGCACCTTATTTCGTTCCTGCGACGAGTGCGCCGAAGGCTCCGGACGAGGACGGCTTCCTCCAGCGATGGCTGCTGCTTGAGCCGGTCGTCAAGCCGAACCGCAGCAACAGCGGCTTTACGGCCACGTACGTCCGCCAGGCTTTCGCGACATACTATTTCCCGGGGCAGCTTATCGCGGTTCCTCGGGATGGCGAGACCATCAAAGCCGCCACTCCGCTCAAGTGGCACGCGCTCGATTCTACCGGGTTCGACGTCAAGCTGTTCAACTTCGCGCAAGGGCTGGGGAAGCCCACCTACGGAGTGATCTTCTGGGCCGTCACGATCGTCGACAGCCCGCGCGAGATACGGAACGTGCGCCTCGCAGTCGGCTCCAATTCCGCGTCGATGTGGTGGCTTAACGGAAAGGAAGTCGCAGGTCTTTTCGGCGACCGGCGAATGGTCATGGACGATGCCCTTTCCATGCCACTTACGCTCAGAAAGGGGCGCAACGTCATTCGCGGCGCGATCATCAACGGACCGGGCCTCAGCGACTTCTGCGTCCGCTTCGTCGATGCCGCGGCGCAGCCGGTTCGCCACATCGCGCTTGTTACGCGCTGATCCAAACCTTCATCGTTGGAGAACCCATGAGGATCTTGGCCGCCGCACTCGCCACCGTCACGCTTTTCGCTCTCCCAGGCACCGTCCGCGCGCAGCTGGCAGGAGAGCCGTTTATCCATGATCCGTCCACGATCATGGAGTCGAACGGGCGATATTACACGTGGGGCACCGGCCCGGGTTCGCTTGTGTCGGACGATGGCTGGACCTGGCATGTGGGGGCGAAGCGGCCCGGCGGCGGGCTGGCCCCGGACATGATCCACATCGGCGACCGTTATTATCTCGCCTATGCCACCGGCGGCGGCGGTCTCAACGGCGGCCATGCCGGAAAGATCAATGTCGTGTGGACCAAGTCCCTGGACCCCAAGTCGCCCGACTATGGGTGGAAGGAGGTCGGAGCCGTCGCGAGCAGCAACGGAAATGAGAATCAGGACGCGATCGATCCAGCCTTTCTCCTGGCGGACGGGCATCTATGGCTCAGCTACGGAACCTATTTTGGGACGATCCGGATGGTCGAGCTCGATCCCCAAACCGGTCAGCGGCTAGCGGGTAACCAGCCCGTCGACGTGGCCATCGACATGGAGGCGACCGCTCTCCTTCACCAGAACGGCTGGTATTACCTGCTCGGCACCCACGGAACATGCTGCGATGGGCCGAATTCTTCCTACAACATCCGCGTCGGCCGCTCCCGTAATCCCACCGGCCCCTATGTCGATCACGTCGGCATTCCGCTGCTGCGAGGTGGCGGCAAGCTCATCATCGCCGGCCGGGGCCGGCAATATGGTCCCGGCCACTTCGGGCTCATCGATCTTGGCGGCAACGTTCAGAAATTCTCCATGCACTTCGAATCCGACCTCGACCGGAGCGGGCGAAGCGTCCTTGGAATCGCGCCATTGCTTTGGCAGGAGGACTGGCCGGTTGCCGGCGAGAACCTACGCCCAGGCACCTACGAGATTCAGTCCGAGCGGAGTGGCGGCGCGCTAGAACTGGCGACCGATTTCGTCCGAATGCCGTTCGATGTGCGGCGGGCCTTCTTCGGCGCCGCGGACCAGAAGGTCGGACCGATTCCCAACCAATCGCTTGCAGAAGGTTCGGCCGGTTGGCCGAACGGACCAATCGTAGTCGATCTCGGCGATTACATGATCCGCGCGCACCAGCAGTGGACGATCACACCCGTTTCCGACGCAGCCGGCGTGCTCGGCAGCACCTATTACAAGATTGTCATCGCGGGCACCGACAGAGCGCTGTCGGCGACCGCGGACAACGTCGTGTTGGCCGTGCCCAAGTTCACTGGAGCGCCCGCGCAATTGTGGCGCATCGACCAACTCACCGACGGCACGTATCGCCTTAGCCCGAAGCAGAATGCCGGAGAAAAACACGTGCTTGCTCTTGCGGCGATCGGCGCCAGCACGGCCGCGCTTGCCCCCTACGAAGGCGCGAACACCAACTTCAGGTTCACCTTCAAATCGCCCTGAGTCGCCCGACAAGCTCTTGTCGGGCAATGTCTGCAATGGGTGGGAAGCGGACTTTCCGTCATCCTGTGTTCGGTCCGCAAGTTTGCACGTCCAGCTTACCTGTTGCTGGCGTGTAGGTGCCAGCCGCAAAAAGGTAGGAGCGATCATCGATCGACACGA
>JBDSZD010000299.1:0-6161 GCA_039925325.1 Sphingomicrobium sp. | reverse complement strand
AAGTGCGTCCGGAAAAAACTTACCGCGACCTCAGCCAATCGGCGCTGATGCGATATTTCGCCGTCAACGCGGTCGGGCCCGCGCTGATCGCCAAACATTTTCTGCCGCTGCTTCCGAAGGACGAGCCCAGCGTGTTCGCCGCCCTGTCGGCGCGCGTCGGAAGCATCACCGACAACCGGCTCGGCGGCTGGTATGGTTATCGGTCGTCCAAGGCCGCGCTCAACATGCTCATCAAGACCTTGGCGATCGAACTCGCCCGAACCAGGCCACTCGCAATCTGTGTAGGTTTGCATCCCGGCACGGTCGATACAAAGCTCAGCAAGCCGTTCCAGAAGAATGTCGGACCCGATCGGCTGTTCTCAACAGCTCGTGCGGCTTGCCAGCTTATCGACGTCCTCGATCATCTCACACCCGCGCAAAGCGGAAACTGCTTCGCATGGGACGGCAAACAGATCGCGCCGTAAGCGCGTCGCTTGGATTGTGACCTACCGCATCGCGGACCGCTTAAGGTAAACCCAACTTCCGCTTCAGTCCCATTGCCGACATTCGAGAAATGCTCAGAACTCGCCGACTAAATTGGTTGTGTTTCAGATCGTCCAACGGGGGGTTCAATTTCGTCAACATCGGACAATGCTATGATGGCCTTCACTGAATAGCGCATGGCCATCTCGTCATGAGCGGCTTCGGCCTGCGGTTGAACCGAATTCATCGCTTTCCTGCTTTCCTCGCTGGCCCGTCGCAAAAGAAATTCGGTTTCGCTTTCCATGCCTCACTCCCTTCCGTGTCGGGCCTTGATTAGGTCATCGGGAGCCTGCCGGCTGTCGGAATGCGATCAGGCGGTGCACTAATCGAACGATCCGAGTGCAAACGTCTGTCTTCTTCATCCCAAGACGTCGCCACAGCCTTGAACCTGCGCCGCCACGTACCATTCGCTTGAATCCTTGCGGCTTGCCGCCTCATCGACGTCCTCGATCATCTCACACCCGCGCAAAGGGAAACCGATTAGAGGCTGTTTCAGCTTGGTTCAGGCGGAACCGGCGCGCACCCCCACCCGGCCAACCCAGTGAGTGTATCCTAAGGGTTGGCCGAGAGGGGGTGAGGGCCGGTTCCGTTCTAGTGAAACAGACTCTAGAACCGATAAGAAACGGTCAGATCGACGCTGTGGACATCGAAGCGCTCTTCCGACCGGCGGAATTGCGTTCCGGCGGGGTTGATCCGGACGAACGGATTGGTCGCGGGCGCCGTTCCACGCGTGACGTCAACGCGGAAGTCATCGTCCCGGACACTGGTTTTCAAATATAGCGCGCCGATCGACAGCGGACCGAAGCGTTTCTCAATCCCGCCGCCAAAGCGATATCCGCTCCGCGTGCCGTTGCCGCCCCGCGTTGCAAAGACGTTGGGAACGTTGGTAGTTTCAAATTCCGAGCGAACCTTGGCGCGAACGATGCCTGCGGTGACATAGGGCAGCACGCCCTGGATATCGAGGCCGAGGCGAGCGCGTGCGCCGAACGTTCCGCGCATTTCGCGCGACAAATAATAGTTCGCCGGGGTGGTCGAGAATGCCGTCACGCTGCTTTCGACTTTGGACCTGCCATATTCAACCAGGCCGCCGACGACGATCTGACCGAACTGGTAATCAGCACCGGCGTGAACGGCGTAATTAAGCCCATCAACTGTTTTAGTGACGCAACCGTCGCTGGCGAGCGAGCTGCGCGGATCGCCGTTGCAGAAGCCGGGCGAAAAGGCGTTGGCACCACTGGCAAGGCTCACCGTGTCGCCAAATTGCCCGTCGAGATTATTGTCAAATAGCACACGCTCCTTGGTATTGAGCGGAGCCGTGGCATATCCGATCCGGCCGCCGGCGTAAAAGCCGGTCCAATTGGGGGCGGTCTGGGCAGCGGCCGGGGCGGCAAGCGCGGCGGTCGCCGCGGCAGCGAGAATGAGCGATTTCACTAAAGTTTCTCCGGCCAAAGTTGATGCGGTTCAACGCAATTTAAGAATGGTTCCGTAGATACGGAACAGAAGCGCAATCGGATGCCGTGCGAACGGCATTTACGCATCGCGCTCGCAAACGTGTCGGCCAACGACCAAAGCGGCGGCTCCAGGGCACCTCGTTTTGTGGCGATCCGGGCTGGTCGGGAGTCTCGTGTCTAGGGGCTTCCATTACCCTTGAACCCCTGGGCGACCACATACCATTCGCTGGAACCCTTGCGGCTCGCGGGGGGCTTGGCGTGCTTTACGGTGGCAAAATGGCGCTTCAATTCCGCGACCAGGTGATTGTCGGCCCCGCCTGCCAGCACCTTGGCGACGAACGCGCCGCCCGGCCGCAGAATTTCCGTCACAAACTCAAGCGCCGCCTCGACCAGGCCCATGGTACGTAAATGGTCGGTCTGCGGATGCCCGACGGTGTTCGCGGCCATGTCCGACATCACCAGGTCGGCAGGCGCGCCGAGCGCCTCCCGCAGCTGAAGCGGCGCGTCTTCGTCCATGAAGTCCATCTGCAGGATGATGACGCCGTCGATCGGGTCGGTCGGAAGCAGGTCGATGCCAACCACTTTCGCGCCCGGGATCTGACGGCGCACCACCTGGCTCCATCCGCCCGGTGCGATGCCCAGATCGACAACATGCTTCGCGCCATTCAGGAAGCCAAAGCGCTCGTCGAGTTCGATCAATTTGTAGGCAGCGCGGCTGCGGTAATTCTCCGCCTTGGCGCGCTTCACATACGGGTCGTTGAGTTGCCGTTCGAGCCAGCGGGTCGAGGAGACCTTGCGGCCCTTGGCGGTGCGAATGTGCTTCATGAATTAGAGAACATAGCCGTCGCGCGCCATCAAGGAACGCAAGATTCCCTCGCGGATTCCGCGATCAGCGACACCAAGATTCTTCGCCGGCCAGATGTCGAGAATCGCTTCCAAAATCGCACAACCGGAAAGCACCAAATCGGCGCGCTCTGGGCCGATGCAGGGCAGCGCCGCACATTCGCGATGGTCCATCTCGGCAATGCGCGTGCTGATGTCGCGCATCGCTTCGATCGGGACGTGGAGGCCGTCGACCTGCTTGCGGTCGTAGGACGGCAGCGCCAAATGAACGCTGGCAAGCGTGGTCACGGTTCCGCTGGTTCCAAGCAGGCGGATGTCGTCGCTGATTTCAGGTAGCATGTCAGCGAAGCGCGCGAACGCATGGCGGGCACGTTCGCGCATGCGCTTGTAGGCCGCCAACCGGTCCTTCCCCTCGATCGCCTCACGACCCTCGCTTTCCGTCAGCGACACGACGCCCCACGGCGCGCTCCACCAGCTGCGAATGCGCGGTGTGCCGATCTCCTGATCGACCAACACCAGTTCGGTCGATCCGCCGCCGATGTCGAAGATCAGCGCGGGGCCGTCGCCGGGCTCGAGCAATTTGTGGCAGCCGAGCACCGCTAGCCGGGCTTCTTCCTGCGGCGGAATGACGTCGAGCAATATGCCGGTTTCGCGGGCGACGCGGTCGATGAACTCCTGCCCGTTGTCAGCGCGGCGGCACGCCTCGGTCGCGACCGAGCGCACGATTGACACGTTGCGGCGCCGCAATTTGTCCGCGCAGATTCCGAGTGCGATGACCGCGCGGTCCATCGCTTCCTGGGATAGGCGGTTGCTTAACGACATCCCCTCGCCGAGCCGAACAATGCGGGAAAAGGAATCGACGACCGTAAAGCTGCCCCCGTCCGGCCGCGCGATCAGCAGGCGGCAATTGTTAGTGCCGAGGTCGATTGCGCCATAGGTGTGACGCTGCTGGGGCCGGTCCGGCCTTCTGCCTTGGACCGACGGTCCGCCGCCCAGCGCCTCGCCGTGCAGCAGTGCCGGCGTGCTGGCGGCACTGTGCGCCATGTCCTACGCCCGTTCTATCTTCGCCACCGGGGTACGGAGGCTGACTTGTGGCCGTTTAATCACGTTTTGCCCTTGCGCCGCAAGTCGCGAACGGCGCTGCACTCCGCCCGCACCGGCGTTGACAGTGCGGTGAGCGGTTTCTATCCCGCCCGATCGAGGCATTGCCCCGTCGTCTAATGGTAAGACTACGGATTCTGATTCCGTCTATCGAGGTTCGAATCCTCGCGGGGCATCCAGCCCGCCGGCGCACTCATCATGTTGGCGGAAATCCGCTCGGGTCTAGAGTTCAGTCCCGCATTTCCGCCGGCGTGAGAGGTCGGATCCGGATATTGCGGTAATAGACCTCGGCATATTCCGCCTGAAGCGCGAGCTTGCCGTGGGTCAGTGGCACCCACGCCTTGCGGGCCGAATCCCAGGACTTCAGCCCCGTCGCGCGCATGTTGACGAAGCCATTGACGATGTGGGTGGAGCTGTCACCGCGCACGATTACCTCAAGCCTGTTCCAGCCCGGCAGCTCATTGAGCGCGCCGTGGCGGATGCGTTCGAATCCTCCATATGTTCCGACAAGGACCGGGACCCCGCCGTCGACTGCGCGCGCATAGCGAAGAGTTTGCGGGACAATCGTGCTGGTGGCGCGGGCCGAGATCGCCCACAAATCCCCGGTGTCGCCCTCCTGAATCTGCGATTCGACGCCGTGCGGCCAATTATACTCCGGCTTCTCGTACACGTGATAAATGAGACCGGCGTCGCGAACGAGATCCATCCGCGGCGAGAATTTCTTCTCGCCCCATTTATATTCGAGGCTCACCCGGTAGTTCTTATAATCGCGGTTCGTTTCGATGAACGCCTGCACCTGTTCGGTCCCGGCGGCTTCCGTCGGATAGGCGTGGATGACGCCGCCCTCGACCGCGAACAAGGCGGACGCCGGTCGGCCGTCGAGCGGCTTACTGGAATAGCCAGCGGTCCAGCCGGACAGATCTTTTCCGTTGAACAATGGCGTCCACGCATCGTCCGCCACCGCACCGGGGATTTGGTTCGCGATCGGCGCGCGCACCGGCGCGGCGCGTTTGTTCTGGGCGTAACCCGATGCGCTCAAACCGAGCACAATCGCCACCGCAGCAAGTTTCAGACGCGCCATCGTGCCCCCTCCATGGCTCACGCCGCGCAATTGCCTGCGCATCCGACAGCCTGGAATCGAAGCTGCGGTCAACGGACGCGGATTGCAAGCGCCGATGTGGCGGCGGGCGTCAGCCGTTCAGGGCGTGATGGCCCGAAATCCAATGTTCGAGCCGGGTCATCAGCGACGGGCGCGACGGGATGAACCCCTCAACCGCTTCGGGCGGCGGCGGTTCGTCTTCGTACATGGTGAGGTTGGCGGGGACTTTGGGGCGCAGCGTTTCACGGCCGCGCAGCTTGTCCTCCGCCATCGCCAGCGCCCGGTGGATTTCTTCGGCGGTGAACGGCTTGAGCAGGCAGCCGAGCGCGAGATCCGGCATCGGGAAGCCCGGCGACTTACCGGTCACAAACAGCGACGGAATGTCGAAGTCGTTGAGGCGGACCGCGACCGCAAACCCGGTGGTGCCACGGGCCAGATGGAGGTCGACCAATGCGAGATCGGGCAAATGCTCCTCCGCAGCCGCAACCGCGCTTTCGGCGTCATCGGCCAGAGCAACGACGCGATACCGCGGATTATCCTCGACCAGATATTTCAGCGTCGTCGCAAGCGCGGAATCATCTTCGACAATCAATATCTTGAGCATATGCCGCCCCCCGAGCGCGGAAAAGTTTTCCACGAAGGGGATGCTGACCCATTCCGGGACAAGAACGAATCCCGCGTTAACGCATTATCGACGAGCAGCGCCCGGCGCAGGCCAAGGCGAGCGATTAAGCGCGGTAGAAGATGTGCGTGCCGATTTTCTCGACGCGGTTGAGGCGCCTGCCCCAGCCCGGCGCGACATAAGTCGCATGATACCACAAGACATCGCTCTCCAGGCTCGGGACCGCATTGCTGACCGCGAGGCGAGTGATCGCCTGCGCCTTGGCCCACGCCGCTGAAGCCTGGTTGACGGCAGGATATTCGCCGGTGCGCGGATTGACGAAGGAGAATTGCCACGGCTGCTTGACCGTGCCGCACCAGCTGGCCGGATATTTGCCCGACGCGGCGCGGTTCATGATGACGCGGGCAACGGCCAGCTGGCCCTCGACCGTTTCGCCGCGCGCTTCGTGATAGACCGCGACCGCCATGCAATTGGCCTGCTCGTCGAGCGGCGCACCGGTGAGGTAGCGATCGACCAAGGCATA
>JBDSZD010000298.1:0-4078 GCA_039925325.1 Sphingomicrobium sp. | reverse complement strand
ATACGGGCCCGCAGCTCTCATCGCTGCAACCAGAGGCCGGACAGATGGCAGCATCCGACTACCTGCCCAACCTCCAAAATACCGCTTGCGTCTTCAGGGGCGTCCACAGATGGAAAGCGGACGTTAGCCCTTGCGGCCGTAATGCCGACGGTAGAGCAAGAAGATGGCTCCAACATTCAGCATCAGAGCTACCCCACCGATCTTCAGTAAGCTCATGTTCCGATCATGATCGCTTGTGCAAGCGTGGGTCACGTCAGGGACACAAGTGCCGAGTATCGGACCGAGCATCGCCATCCCTGCTAAAAACCAGATGAGGAACGTGAACGCACATCCGGTGACGGCTGGAGGACTTTCCATGCCGTCTCAATAGACAGCCGTGTGGCAGGTGCCAATGTCCGAACTGGGTGGAAAACGGACGTTAAGCGCGTCCGTGTTTCCAGAGCTTATTAGCTCGCACCGCACAGGTTAGTGCGACAGCGAAGCCGAGGGCTGCCCAGATGTAGTCGCCGCGTTGCACTGCGCGGATGGCACCGAGCGCCAGAAGCGCCCCCAAAAGCGCTGAAAGCTTTGGACCCATGTTCATCTCCTACCCTCGCCCAGTATATTTCAGGGACTGCCGAATGTCTGCAATGGGTGGAAAGTGGACATGCAATCGGCAATGTTGCTTTTTTAGAGGGTTAGGGGATGTTTGATGCAACGGGGGCTTTCACCAAGCAGTTTACGCCGACCGCTGGAGGATACCTCTATTACCCGTCGAAGAAGGCCGGTGGTAAACTTGTGACGGTTGAAGAGTATGAAGCCTTAGCATTCAACTGGCAGCGAGTAGCGGGGCGACGTGGAACGTGGAGAGTGGCTGGGCTGGTCGCTCTAGCTCTCCTCTTCTGGGCGCTGGTATCGTCAGCGCTGGCATTCCCGGAGTGGACTGATGAGATCGTCATCGCTGCATGTGTCGCTGTCCTGGTGAGCTGGATAGGTTGGGCTAGCTACGCGCCCCGCCGTTTAGTTTCGGGGCGGCCTGACATCGCTCCGCCACGCCTGATTACCGAGGTTCGGCGCGAAATTCGCCGAATGTTCAATTGGCCGTTGATAATGTTTGCGCTTTTTTTCACCGGAGCCATGTTCGTCGCCGGTTTGTCATCGTTGCCCGGAACGATCCTTAATTGGGCATGGGCCATCGGAAGCGGCTCGCTTTTCGCCACCTATCTTTGGACCGCGTTCAAAAAGTTAACAGACTAGGATGGCGAATGTCTGCAATGGGTGGGAAGTGGACTAAGGCCATCGGCAACCGCTAGGTACACAGGCTCCGCTCGTAATCAGCCATCGGCCATAAACTACACCCACAGAGAACAGGCATATTGCTGCAGCGAACGCTACAGCGATCCAAATCCACCTGCCACGCTTTGTCGTCGGTTCGGAGTCCATGAAGTCACGGTGGCGCACTGCGCGAATGTCCGCAATGGGTCGAAAGTGGGTATTCACTAACGCTTGAACTTTACCCCCTCTCACCCGCCCTCGCTTCCGCCGGGATTTTCCGCTATTGGCGCGATCCTTCCGATGGACACGATCACTCTTCCCAAAGCCCCACGCGTGGGCCTGGTCTCCCTCGGCTGTCCCAAGAATTTGGTCGACAGCGAGCGGATCATGACCAAGCTGCGCTCCGACGGCTATGCGATGTCGCCCGATTATGCCGGCGCGGATGTCGTGCTCGTCAACACCTGCGGCTTCCTCGACAGCGCCAAGGAAGAAAGCCTGGAGGCGATCGGCGAGGCCATCGCCGAGAACGGCCGGGTGATCGTCACCGGCTGCATGGGCAAGGAAGCGGACGTTATCCGCGCGCGCTTCCCGAAGGTGCTCGCGATTACCGGCGCCCACCAATATGAGGAAGTCGTCGGAGCAATCCACGAGGCCGCGCCGATGCCGCCCAACGCTTTCCTCAACCTTGTTCCGGAAGGCGGTCTGAAGCTCACACCGCGCCACTATTCCTATCTCAAGATTTCCGAGGGCTGCAATCACCGCTGCGCCTTCTGCATCATCCCCTCGCTGCGCGGCGACCTAGTCAGCCGCCGACCCGACGCCATCCTGCGCGAAGCGGAGAAACTGATCGCGGCCGGGACGCGAGAGCTGCTGGTGATCAGCCAGGACACGTCGGCCTACGGGGTCGATCTCAGGCATGCCGCATGGCCGTGGAAGGGCGGAGAAGTCCGCGCCCACATGACCGATCTGGCGCGCGAACTGGGTCAATTGGGCGCGTGGGTCCGGCTCCACTACGTCTATCCCTATCCCCACGTCGATCGCGTTATCCCGCTGATGGCCGAAGGGCTGGTGCTCCCTTATCTCGACATTCCATTCCAACACGCCAGCCCGAGCGTGCTCAGGGCGATGAAACGACCGGCCAACGAAGCCAAAGTGCTCGAGCGCATCCGCAGCTGGCGCGCGCTGTGCCCCGACATCGCCATCCGCTCCAGCTTCGTCGTTGGCTTCCCCGGCGAAACCGAGGCCGACTTCCAATATCTGCTCGAGTGGCTGGAAGAAGCGCAACTCGACCGCGTCGGGGCCTTCCGCTTCGAGCCGGTCGAAGGAGCCGCTGCGAACGCGTTGCCCGACCATGTTCCGGCGCAAGTCAAGGAAGAGCGCTACGCGCGAGTGATGGAGCTATCCGCCCGCATCAGCGCGGAAAAGCTCGCCGTGAAGGTCGGCCGCGAACTGGACGTGATCATCGACCTCGTCGATCCCGACACCGGCGGCTCGACCGGCCGATCGAAGGCCGATGCGCCGGAAATCGACGGTGAGGTCCACCTGCGCGATGCCGCCCACCTTGAGGCAGGCGACATCATCCGCGTACGTGTTGAAGACAGTGACGAGCACGATCTTTATGCGGTGCCGTTGGCCTGAAAGCCGTTCCCATGCCGCCCGAACCGTGATAGTTTCGGAGCCGGACCAAAGCTGAAGGGGCAAGCTATGGCGACGATTGCCGGTACACCGATTGCCGAGTCTAAGCCGTCATCAGACCAGCTGACGGGTCTACCCCGCGCCCACGCAATCGATCGCTGGATTTTCGTCTTCATGGCGGCATTCTTCATCGCCATCGTGCTGGCCGGGTTCATCCCCGACTCGCTCGACAAAATCGAAGCGGTCAGAACCGGCGCACGGCCGCCCTTCCCGCTCGTTCTCCACTTCCACGCGGTCCTGATGGGATCGTTCCTGCTGTTGCTGCTCGCTCAGACGACGCTGGCGGCGACGGGCAGGATCCACCTTCACCGCCAGCTGGGACTTGCCGCAATCGTGATCGTCCCCGCCCTCGTGCTGGTCGGGTTCATCCTGGTACCGACGATTTATCATGCGAACTGGAGTGCCGCCCAGGGCGCTGCGGGCGAGGCGCGGCAGCAGCTCGAACAGATTCTTCTGATCCGCGACAATATCATGTTGCTACAATTGCGGATCGCGATCCTGTTTCCGTTGTTCATTTTCATCGGCCTGCGAGCGCGAACCCACGATGCCGGGCTGCACAAGCGGATGATGATCCTTGCAACGGCCATGGCGCTACCGGCGGGGATCGACAGGATTCCGTGGCTTCCCCACACCATGCCTTTCAGCCCGCTGTCCCCCGATCTTTACACCCTGCTCGCGATCTCCCCGATGGTCATCTGGGACATCGTGCGCAACCGCCGCGTCCACCGCGCTTACTTGATA
The DNA here is from genome assembly GCA_039925325.1 of Sphingomicrobium sp. Lineage (GTDB taxonomy): Bacteria > Pseudomonadota > Alphaproteobacteria > Sphingomonadales > Sphingomonadaceae > Sphingomicrobium. The sequence continues at coordinate 388 of JBDSZD010000298.1, read as the reverse complement.
TGGTTGGCGCTGTTTATCCCGTTCGCGATAGCGGTCCACGCTTTGTGGGACAGCGCATGGTGGCATTCGGTCGCCCCACGGCTGATGGGGCTCTGAGCCACCGGAGGCATCGCAACCTCAGGGTATCTGCGCGAACCAGATGAGGTGCTGTGGGCCTTTCTGGTTCGCCCGCGCTCGCACACGGACCTCGTCCACCTTGTAGCCGCTGTCTGCAAGCCGTCGGGCGAAGGCAGGATCCGGGGCGGCCGACCACACCGCCAATATCCCGCCCGGAGCTAAAGCGCGCTTCGCGTCCGCGAGGCCGCGCATCCCGTAAAGCCGATCGTTCCCGGCACGCGTCAGGCCGTCGGGACCATTATCGACATCGAGCAAGATGGCATCGTAGGAT
>JBDSZD010000297.1:0-1757 GCA_039925325.1 Sphingomicrobium sp. | reverse complement strand
GCGCTCATGTTCGACAGCGTCTCCGCCGTCGTGAAGGTTTTCGACACGACCACGATCAGGGTGCTGTGCGGGTCGAGTTCCTCAACCGAATCGTCCACCGCCTGACCGTCGATATTGGAGAGAAAACGGACGTGCAGCTCCTGCCCGCCGCGGCCGAGCGCATCGACCAGCAAAGCGGGTCCGAGCACCGAGCCCCCGATTCCGATGTGCAACACACCGGTCAGCTCGCCGAACGCCTCGCCTTCCACCGCGTCGACCAAAGCCCGCACGCGCTGCCGCCGCACTTTGGCGAGGTCGACCGCTTCGGTGGAGCCATTGCCGCGCTCGGCGACATGTTCGGCGGGCCGCCCTTCGCTGGGGTTGACGATCCCGCCGGAAAACAGTGCCTCGCGACCCGCATCGAACCCACATTCTTCGGCGAGCTTATGAAAAGCAGCCAGAAGTGGCTCGTCCAGATGCGTCTTCGACCAGTCGAAATAGATATTCGCGAGTTCAAAGCTCAGCTTCGCGAGCCGCTCCGGATCATCCGCAAAGAGCGACTGGAGGGATTGGACTTCGTGCGTTTCGATTGCATGCCAAGCTGAATCTGCCATGCCGCGCGTCATAAGCTGGGGCCTCGCAAAAGCCATAGCTGCTTGACGCCCGCGCGGCAGACCGAAAGAAGCCGCCGATGGCATTTTCCTTCAAGACCAACCGTCCCGCGCCAAGCGAGGGCCAGGCCGAAAGCAAAAGCGGCGGGATGATCCGCTTTCTGCTGACGCTTGCACTGATCGCCTGGTTCGTCCGCAGTTTCATCTTCTCCGCCTTCTACATCCCCTCGGGCTCGATGTTGCCGACGCTCTACATCGGCGATTATCTGTTCGTCGCGAAATGGCCCTATGGCTATTCTCGCTACAGCTTCCCCCTGCAAATCCCGGCGTTCGACGGGCGCATAATGGAACGCCTGCCCGAACGCGGCGATGTCGTCGTCTTTCATCATCCGGTCGAAAACGCCGATTTGATCAAGCGCGTGATCGGCCTTCCCGGGGACAGTGTCGAAGTGCGCAACGGGCAATTGGTGCTCAACGGCAAACCCGTCCCGAAGGAAAATATGGCGCCGTTCGGGGTTGAGACCAGCGCCAACAGCCCGTGCCGCGTGGTGCCCCCCGCGACCGCCATGGTGCGCAGCGATGGCGCCTGCCTTTATCCGGCCTTCAAGGAGACCCTCCCCGGCGGCCCCTCCTTCACCGTGTTCGACCAGATCGACCGACCGGAGGCCGACCATTATGCGCCAATCACCGTTCCCGACGGCTTCGTTTTCGTCATGGGCGACAATCGCGACGACAGCGCGGACAGCCGCTTCCAGCCGATCGACCAAGGCGTCGGCTTTCTCCCGGTCGAAAACATCATCGGGCGCGCGGCTTTCACCTTCTGGTCGACCGACGGTAGCGCTTCCTATTGGAAGCCGTGGACCTGGTTCACCGCGCTGCGCGCTGACCGCATCGGCAATGGCTATCGCGGTGTCGCACAATGACCACTGAGGAGTTCGTCCGCACCCGCCTCGGCCATGCGCCGCGAGACCTGGCACTGTTCGACCGCGCGCTCACCCACTCCAGCCTTGGCAAAGACAGCTATGAACGGCTGGAATTTTTGGGCGACCGCGTGTTGGGTCTGGTCGTCGCGCGCTGGCTTTACGAAACGCATCCGAGCGAACCCGAAGGCAAGCTGTCGCGCCGCTACAATGCGCTTGTGGCGCGCGAAACCTGTGCGGAGGCCGG
>JBDSZD010000296.1:0-4757 GCA_039925325.1 Sphingomicrobium sp. | reverse complement strand
GCCCCGCGAACACGAGACCCGCATCGATCAAGCGCCGTTGCTCGGTCAGGCTCGGGCGAACCGAAGCATCCTTGCCGAACGCCAGCGGGATGGTGCGCCCTTCAAGCCGCACTGCGATCTTCGGCTCGCCGACATGGGTCGCGCGGCGAAACGGCACATCCTGGAACCAGCCGCCATTGGTACCGCCCGGCTTCAGCCCATTGGCCGCGAACTGGCTGGCGACATATTGGGCGGCGATGCGGTAGCCCGTCGAGCCGGTATCGCGGCCCTCCAGTTCGTCGCTGGCGAGGAATTGGACATCGGCGCGGATGCGGTTGGCGGCGGGTTCGAGCGGCGCTTCGGGCGCTGCCCCAATGAGCATGAATGCGGCGAAGGCGGTGCCAATAATCTTACGAATCACCGTAGTTCCCATGCTGCAGCTTCCGTTCCCAGGCGAGCGCATGGGATACGATCGTGTCGATATCGGCAAAGCGCGGAGTCCAGTCCAGCGTTTCGACCAGCGCCGTGTTGGAGGAGACCAGCAGCGGCGGATCGCCGGCGCGACGTGGCCCCATCTCGCGCTTCGTCGGCGTGCCGTTGACCCGGTCGACGCTGTCGAGCACTTCGAGCACGGACAGGCCCTTGCCGTAACCGCAATTGACCGTGAGATTATGCTCCGGATGTTCGACCAGATAGCCGAGCGCCACGACATGCGCATCGGCCAGGTCGCTGACGTGGACATAGTCGCGAATGCACGTGCCGTCTGCGGTCGGATAATCCGTTCCAAACACCGACACCTGCTCGCGCTTGCCGACCGCGGCCTCCACCGCAATCTTGATCAAATGGGTCGATCCCTTGCCGATCTGGCCCGTCCGCCCGTCCGGATCGGCGCCTGCGACATTGAAATAACGCAGCGCGCCATAATTGAACGGATGCGCTGCCGATGCATCGCGCAGCATATCCTCGGTCATCAGCTTCGACCGGCCGTAGGGATTGATCGGAAGCTTGGGGTCGCCCTCCTCGATCGGCACCCGCTCGGGCGCGCCATAGACCGCGGCCGTCGATGAAAAGAGAATATGCTTGACGCCGCCCGCCACCGCCGCGCTGATCAAAGCGTGGGTCGCGACGGTATTGTTGGCATAATATTCGAGTGGCTTTTCGACCGACTCCGGCACCACGATCGACCCCGCGAAATGCATGATCGCGCCAATTTTCCGCTCGGCGATGATGCGGCCCACCAGCTCCGGGTCGCCGACCGATCCCTGATAGAAGGGCACGTCATCGGGCACCACGCGCCGCGTGCCGTTGGACAAATCGTCGATCACCGCCACCGGCCACCCGGCCTCCCTCAGCGCCAGCACGGCATGGCTTCCGATATAACCGGCGCCCCCGGTGACGAGGACGGTCGGCTTGGTTTCCTGATCGCTCATTGTGTCCCCGCTGCTGCGTCGCGTCAGGCGTTCGCTAATGAAGGAAGTCACGCTAGGCCAGCCTGAGCTGTTCGAGACGCCCTACGCGCCGTGCGGTTCCGGGTCGTCACCCGGGCTTCCCAGCCTGTCGGCCCGCGACTATCACGCCGACGCCCGCTCACAACATTAAGAAGGTTCAATGGCGATCATCATTTCGAGTGCGTTCGATTCCGGCAACATCCGCGTCGTCAACGTCAATGGCGACGCAGCGGAACTCGAAATCGTCAAGGACCATCAGTCCGACTTCTACCAATGGTTTCATTTCCGCGTGGCCGGGGGCGCGGGGCGCGAACTGACCTTGCGCATCAAAAATTGCGGCGAGTCGGCCTATCCCAACGGCTGGCCGGATTATCGGGCGCGCATTTCCTTCGACCGCGAGGAATGGCTGCAGGTCCAGGACACCAGCTTTGCCGACGGCGTGCTGACCATTCGCTTCACCCCGCCGACCGACCTGGTGTGGCTCGCCTATTTCGCGCCCTTCTCGATGGAGCGCCACCACGACCTCGTCACCTCGGTCGCAACCCTCGACGGCGTCGCCTACCGCGCGCTCGGCAAGTCGCTCGACGGTCAGGACGTGGACTGCTTGGACATCGGCGACGGCCCGCTGCGGGTGTGGCTCTACGCGCGCCAGCATCCCGGCGAGAGCATGGCCGAACATTGGATGGAAGGCGCGCTCGAGAGGCTCACGGACGCGGACGATCCGGTTGCGCGCGTCCTGCGCCGCGAGTGCACGTTCCACATCGTCCCCAACATGAACCCCGACGGCTCCCGCCGCGGCCACCTCCGCACCAATGCCGCCGGCGTGAACCTCAACCGCGAATGGCACGCCCCCTCGCCCGAACGCAGCCCCGAAGTGCTGTGCGTGCGCGATGCAATGGACGCGACCGGCGTCGATTTCGCGATGGACGTCCACGGCGACGAGGCGATCCCCGCCAACTTCCTTGCGGGCTTTGAGGGCATCCCGTCCTTCACCGACGCGCAAGGCGACCTGTTCAAGCTGTTCGCCCGCTCGCTCGAACGCATCTCGCCCGACTTCCAGACGGACAAAGGCTATGAAGTCTCGGCCCCCGGCCAAGCCAATATGTCGATGTCCACCACCCAGCTGGCCGAGCGCTTCGGCTGCGTGTCGATGACCCTGGAAATGCCGTTCAAGGACAATTTCGACCTGCCCGATCCGGTCTACGGCTGGTCGCCCCAGCGCTCGAAATACCTCGCCGCCGCCTGCCTTGACGCACTCCACGCAATCCTCCCCGAGCTTAAGACTTTCGCCGAGGAAAGACGCGAGAGAGGGTGACGGCGGCACTCGGAAGCTAGTGTGCGTGAGACCCAAGGTGGCCATTAGCGCCCATTGGTATGGGCCTTCCCTAGCCGCTTCTTGAAAAACTTCCGGGCCTCGACCTTACAGTCGTAGGGAGCGTCCGCGCAGAAATCCGGCCATTTACCGCTCCTGCGCCAATAATCGATGAGTCCGAGGTGGGCCGCCACCTCCATCGAGCGCGGGTTGCGCCAGAAATCGCGGAAAGCAGGCCGGAAAATCACGTGAGTGATAAAGCTCGCCGACTCGGGCTGCGATTGCAGTAACGTATCAAACAGTTCGTCTTCCCCGGAGAACGTCGCGAGACCTTGCATCAACATGGTGAGCGCAGTGGGATGGGCTGCTGTAACCGTTCGTGCTTTCGAAAGCGCTTGCTCCACATTGGTTTTTGACGGGTTGATCCGCGCTTTGAGGTATGATTCGTACGTTGCCCATCCGGCACCGACCTCAAATCTTTGCGATTCAAGATTTCGGAGGGCTTCTTTCGGATCGCCGGAGTGCAGGTGGAAAAAGAACCGAGTATTCGCCAGGTTGCTGGCTCCCGGCCACAGGCGCTCCGCTTTATCCAACTCTTCAAGCGCAAGGTCGGTCAGCTGGGAAACGATAAGCACAAAGATGTACTGGTCGCGCTTGGCTGGTGAAAGTGGATCCATCTCGGCGGCTTGGCGAGCGTCGGCGAGCGCATCGTTGAGGCGTCCTACCGTCAAAAGACCACGCGAGCGCTGATCCAGGGCGTCCGAATTTTCAGGGTTACGCTCGATGGCCCGATCCAGAAGCGCCATCCGCTCAAACTTCGCCGTCCCGGGAAGCAGTTCCGCTTCCGCCAGATATGCTTCCGCCAGATATGGATTAACCTTGCGGGCGTTCGAAATGTGCCGCTGCAGTGATTGTCGGGTGCTCGCCAGCTCAACTCCGGTTTCAGTGGCCGCCAGCCTCGCTTCGATCTTGAGGAGCTTGGACCATGCGCCTTCAAACGAGGGCGCTTGTTGGGTTATCTGCAGGAATATGGGCCGCAATGGTCTGAGATTGTCGGTCTCGGCGAGGGCAGAGCAGCCGCTCAAATAGAGTCGCTGCATTTGTTGGCTGAGCGGTTTGCCGTCGGCGCGCATTCCCTCGACCGCGCATCTCAGCACCTGGGCCGCCACATACGCGAGCTGCTGCTTGAGGTCGGGGAGCTTGACGCCTGGCTGCTGAAAATCCTTCGACCAGAGCAACGTCCGGTCCTTACCGCCGCGCAGAACGAGACTGGCTTCCGCTGAAGTTGGCTGCATCACGCCGCCGACCTCGAGGATAAGGTCAGGCGGTGTTGCGCCGCCTTGGTCGACAAGCCGCAGCGCATGCGAATCGGCTGCCTGGAGACTGGCGAGCTTGACCAGAACGTCGCGTGCCCATGCCTTTGGGCCGGGCGATTGATCTGCAGCGATAACGGCGACGAGCGGAACCGTCGGAGCGGCCGGACTCAGACGCCAAAATGTGAAGCCAGCGATAAGCAGCACTGCCACCATGGCCAAAGCGATCAGCAGCCATGGATTGGCGCTTCGCTTCGGCTCCGCGATAGGTTCGGACGTTGGCGCGGCACCGGTAGGGATGGTCATCATAGCATCGAGCAAATCCCGCAGCTGCGCGGGGCTGCCTCGACCCGTCCAGTGCGACAGGTCAATGTTCTGGAACTGACGGAAGCCCATTGGAGGTTCGGACTGGTCTAGCCGGACTGGGACCAGCCGTCCGCTGTCACGGCCCGCGGCTGCCTCATCACGTACCCAAGGGCTCTCCGCCGAGCATTTCGACCAAAGTACGACAACCGCATCCGAGTCCTTGAGTGCCTGCTCGATTTCGTTAGCATATTGGGCGCCGGCCCTGATGATCTGGTCCCACCAGACCTGGTGTCCAGCCTTTTCGAGCGCGAGTGCGATGGTCCGCGCCCGATCCGCATCTTCGCGGGCATAGCTCAAGAAGACGCGTGCCATGAAGCCCCCCTTCGCGACGGATGATCG
>JBDSZD010000295.1:0-8900 GCA_039925325.1 Sphingomicrobium sp. | reverse complement strand
AAGCCTGACATTCGCGCTCAAGGCAGCCGAGCAAGGCGCGCAAATCGTCCGGGTTCACGATGTTCCCGAGACGGTTCAGGCGTTCAAGGTGTGGCGGGGTCTGCGCGATCAGGCGCTGACGCCGCGGATTTGAACACCACAACCATCGGCCCGATCGGGCTGAACGCGTCGCGCCGCCCGTTTCCAGGGTCCCACAACGAACTGACCGAGCCGTCGAAATAGAGCGCGTTGTGAACGTTCAGCCCGTCGCGAAAAAAGCGGGCTAGCTTGCCGAACGAAACCTCGTCGTTGCTGATTACGAACAGCGGCGTTCCGTCGGGGGCGATCCCGACGCCGTTGCGCACGTGCCGCGACTGCCCGTCGGCCTCGAAGCTTGGGTGGAGTTTTCCGTCCACGACCAGCATGGGACCCGATTGGGTTGCGAAAAGGATATCCTTTGAGGCGGCAAAATCCTCGGTCTTGACGACCTCCGCCTTGCCGCCGCTTCTGACCAGGAACACGCCGTTGGGCAGCAGGTGGAAATTGCCTCCGCCCTTGCGACGATTGATCGCATGCGTCTGTTTGCCCTGCTCGATCAGCAGCCCGATCGCCCGCCCGTCTTCATCGAACATGCCGGCGTTCATTGCGAAGGCGATATGTCTGGCGCGCGTGCCGATGGCCGTTTCAAGCGCGACAAAGCTGCGGAAGGGGTTGCCGTCCGTGCCGGATGTGCGAACCTCGATGCTGCCGCCTTTGGCGGAGCAAACAGTGAAGCGGGAGTTCTCGAAGTTGTGGGCCTCACAGGCGGATGAGGCCTGCGCCACTGCGGGCGGGTCGCCGGTGCAGGCCGCGACGAGCACCGTCGCCGCAATGATGCCAAAACGGAGCGTCAACCGGCGAACCGATGCTTTCTCGGCCTCCCCTCCCTGGAAGGGAGGGGCTGGGGGTGGGTAGCGCCGCCAAGGCGCTCTGCACAGCGGTTCAGTACATGCTGAGCCGCCTGATCGGGATCTGTTTCGACCTCATTGTTCCACAGACGCAGCACGCACCAGCCGTTGTCTTCGAGGAATTGGGTTCGCCGAAAATCATAAGACAAGGCGTCGGCATGCTGACTGCCATCAAGCTCCACGGCAAGCTTCGCCTGGCGGCACGCGAGGTCGGTGATATAGTGCCCAACCACGAGCTGACGGGTGAAGCGGGGGCTGTAATGTCGAAGCCGCAACCAGAGCAGTCGTTCCGCCTTGGTGCTGTTGTTGCGGAGATTGCGTGCGTGCTGAGTTAGTTTCGGGTCTATCCGATGCATGGGGTGGACGTAGCAGAGCTCGCTGGCGCTCGCACCCACCCCCGACCCCTCCCTTCCAGGGAGGGGAGTAATCACGCTGCCGTGTCGATGCCGAGTTCGCCGAGCTTGCGGTACAGCGTGGAGCGACCGATTCCGAGCCGTCGCGCCACTTCGGTCATGCGCCCGCGATAATGGCCGATGGCGAGGCGGATGATATCGGCTTCGATGTCTTCCATCGAACGCATGTGTCCGTCGCTTCGGAACAAGGTGAGCGAGGGATTGCCGACCAAAGCCGCCTCGCTCCCTGCTTCGCTCAGGGTCGGAGCGAAATCGCTGGTTCGACCGGTAAAGCGCGACTGGACCGCGATGTGCGGGAAATGGTCAGCCGTGAGGAGCGAATCCTCGCAGTGGAGCGCAGCGCGAAACAGGACACCGGAAAGCTGACGGACGTTGCCCGGCCAGCCGTAGCGCATCAACACCGCCAGCGCGTCGTTGCCGATCGACAGCGGTCGCAGCCCGACCTGTTCGGACAGGCGGGACAGCAGGTGCCGCGACAACGCGGGAATGTCGCTGCTGCGTTCGCGCAGCGGCGGAATCACAACGGTCGTTGCGGATACCCGCTCGGCAAGGCCGGGGTCGAAGTCGCTCGGCAAGGTGCGCGACGAGGTCGCGATCAAGCGCACATCGATCGAGTTGCTGCCGTTGCACCCGACCGGGCGTACTTCGCCGGTCGCCAGGACCCGGTCCAGCATTGCCTGAGTTTCCGCGGGCAAGGCGGTAATATCGTCGAGCAGCAAGGTGCCGCTGTCGGCCTGAACGAGCTTGCCGGTTTTGGAGTCGAACGCGCCAGGAAACGCGCCCTTTTCGTGGCCGAATAGAATGCTGTCCACAATGTTTGCGGGAGCCGATTTGCAGTCGATCTCGACCAACGGTCCGCGAGCACGCAGACTGGCGGCATGGATCGCTCGGGCAAATGTTTCCTTGCCGGTGCCGGGCTCGCCGATGATGAGAATCGGTAGCCGGCTTCGTGCAGCTTTGGCTGCTACGGCGAGGGCTGCCCGGAACTCCGGCCCGGCGCCGATCAATTGCTCGAGGGCAAGAATGGGCGCGATTTTCTCCGCCATCGGTACAAGCTCGCCAGCCGCCCTGCGCCGGTCCGCGTGCGCGGCCAGGGCTTCGAGCATCCTCTCGGGCGCTATCGGGCGGGTGAGAAAGTCCGAAGCACCTGCGCGCATCGCCGCAACCGCGTCGGAAACCGAATCGCCCGAAAGAACGATGATCGGCAGTTTCGACCGCTGCGCCCGCAAAGCTGCGATCAGCTCCGGACCGGCCAGGTCATCCCAGCTCCCCAGCAGCGCCGCCACCACTTCACGGCCATGCGGCCCTTGAAGCAATCCGACCGCAGTCTCCGTACAGGCGGCGTTGACGACGCTCCACCCCGCACGCGCGGCAACGGCTGCGACGAGCCTCCGCTCATCCGCATCCGATTCCACCAGCAATAGCGATCGGATTCTCTCGTCGGCCATGCTCACGCGCTCCTCGCGCACGGCATAGTCCATCAGGGGTAAAGGGGCGCTTAAGGGCTTGGGGCTGCGCTTCAGCCTTGTTATGGACGCGTCCGAGACCAACACCGAAGCCACGAAGAGGGGACCAGAATGGCCGTCGAGCCCGCGACCAACGCAACCGATAGCGGCAACATTCAAGTCCATGCCCGCGACTATTCCAAGTTCACGTGGATGCTGAAATGGAGCGCGGTGGGCTCGTTCATCATTGCGATGATCGTTGTCGTTCTGATCAGCAACTGACTGCCGTGAAGATCGCGGTCCTCAAGGAGTCGGCAGCGGGGGAGACGCGCTGCGCGGCAATTCCCGAGACCGTCAAAAAATTTATCGCCTTGGGTGCGACGGTCGCGGTGGAAAGCGGCGCAGGGGCGGGCGCTTCAATCGCCGATGAGGAGTTTGAGTCCGCGGGGGCGACGCTTGGAACTCGGGCGGATGTTTTGAACGGTGCTGGCGCCATCCTGTGCGTCGACGGGCCGGACGCCAATGGGTTGGCCGGGATGGAGCCGGGCGCGTTGTTGGTCGGAGCGCTAGACCCGATGCGCCGCCGCGAGGCGGTGGATGCTTATGGATCCGCGGGTTTGCAGGCGCTGGCTATGGAATGGATGCCGCGGATCACGCGCGCGCAATCGATGGATATTCTGTCCTCGCAATCGAACCTTGCCGGGTACCGCGCAGTGATCGACGGGGCCGCGGCTTATGGCCGTGCCTTTCCGATGATGATGACGGCCGCCGGCACGATAAGCGCCGCCAAGGTGTTCGTGATGGGTGTCGGAGTCGCCGGGCTGCAGGCAATCGCCACCGCCCGCCGTCTCGGTGCGCAGGTCAGCGCAACCGACGTGCGGTCCGCCACGCGGGAGCAGATCCAGTCGCTCGGCGCCAAGCCCATTTTCGTCGAGAATGTCGCGGGCATCGAGGGCGAAGGGCAGGGCGGCTATGCCGGCGAAATGTCCGACGAGTATAAGGCCGCGCAGGCCGAGCTGGTGTCGAGTCATATCGCCAAACAGGACATCGTGATCACCACTGCGCTGATCCCGGGCCGTCCGGCGCCGCGCCTGATCAGCGACGCCCAGCTTTCGACCATGCGCTCCGGAAGCGTGGTGGTCGATCTTGCGGCGGATGCCGGCGGGAATGTCGAAGGCTGCGTGGCTGGCGAGAATAGCAAACGCCACGGCGTTACGATCATCGGTGCAAGCAACCTCGCGCGCAGCCTTGCCGCCGATTCCTCGGCGCTGTTCGCGCGCAATTTGTACAATTTCCTCAGTGCGTTCTGGGACAAAGACGCCGGCGCGCCGAACCTTCCCGATGACGACGAGATCGTGCGCGGAATTCGGCTGACCAAGGACGGCAAGGTCCATCACGAGCGACTTGCGGGCTGACGAGCGCGGCTATGGGCCTGTTTATCGCGACGGAAACAAGCGTCGCTGAAATTGACCGGAAATATGGCGCGTTGCTGCTCGACGATGAGAGCATCCTCGCCGCCTTCAAGACCCTTCGCGACGTGGTTTTCCTGACGGAACTCCGGCTGTGCCTGATCAACATCCAGGGCTGGACCGGAAAGAAGGTCGAGGTGACCAGCATCCCGTACCGCTCGATCGTTCGTTATAGCCTTGAGACGGCCGGCACGTTCGACCTCGATGCGGACCTCAACATCTGGCTCAGCAGCACGCAGCATCCGCTGGAGATCAAGATCGGCCGCGGTTCGGACCTGCCGGGCATCCAGAGGATTTTGGCTCAAGGCGTCCTGCGCCGCTGACGTCACTCGCCGATGATGTGAAGCGCGATGCTACGCTCGTGCGGCGCGAGGCGGTGCTCGAAAAGAGGCGTAAGCAAGCCCGTGAAAATGCCAGATTGTGCGACCCAGCTAGCGATTTTTGCGGTGATTTCGTGGAGTCCCGGGCGCGGCGCGCGGACCTGCAGGACGGACGTATGCTGGCTGATCATGGCCGAACCTAGCCGGAATCCGTACCAGCGGACTAGCTTTCCTTAACCATGATTCGCGGGTGATTCGCGGTTAATTCCGCCGGGTTAGACGCTCAGCCAGACCAGTTTCGGTGCATTGGCGAGCGGCTACTCAAACGGCAACTTTTTGCTGCCGTGGGAAAAGAAAAGCCGCCCACGCTAACGCGGACGGCTTTTCGAAACTCTTGAAAATGCTTGGAAAATCGGCCGTGCCGACTGCCCTTGGAGTTCAGCCACCGATTCCGGTGCTGTCCGAACCCGAGCCGCCGAGCCAATCCCAGAAGCTCCACTTCCGGGTGTGAATTTGCTTTTTCATTCCACGTCCCCTGTAACACTGCGATTCGGCAGTCGGGGATCTTATTAACCTTAATTGGTAAGGTTATCAAACGATTCAGTATTGTCAGGCCACCGATCGCTTTCTTTCCGAAGTCAGACGGCGAAGCAAACTCTCGAGGCTCATTGGTCGGCCGATCACGTAACCTTGCGCCAAATCGCACTTCATCTCGATCAGCGCATCGAGCACTTCACGTTGCTCGACACCTTCCGCTACGACCGTTCGTCCGAGCGAATGGGCGAGCGCGATGGTCGATTGCACCATCACCCGGTCGCCGCGATTCTCGAGCATGCTTTTGATGAAGCTTTGGTCGATCTTGATCTCGCTCGCCGGCACCTTCTTTAAATAATCCAGCGTCGACAGCCCGGTGCCGTAGTCGTCGATGGAGATTTCAACGCCCAGGTCGCGAAGACTCGATAACATTTGCAGCGCCTCGCCGCTGCCCAAGGCGGAGGTTTCGGTAAGCTCAAGCGTCAGCAGTTGCGGTTCGAGCCGGTGCTTCAGCAACAGCTCGGAAAGGCGACGGACGAATGACCGTTCACTAAGGAGACGCGCCGAAAGGTTAACCGCGATATGGAACCGGGCACCTTTGGCGTTGACCGTTGCTGCAGCGGCGATCGCCTGATCCAGCACAAAGTCGGTCAGCTTCTCGATGCGGTCGTGCTGTTCTGCAGCCGCCACGAATTCGGAAGCGGCGATCGGACCCTTCTCCGGATGAGTCCAGCGAGCCAGCGCTTCCGCACCGACAATCTGGCGGGTGGCGAGGTCGAGTTTGGGTTGATAGGCGACCCACACTTCACCCTCGTCGATCGCCTGGTCGAGACGACTGAGAAGAGACAGTTTCCACGACGCATCGGTGAGTTTCTCCGGGTCATGGATTTTCCATTTCAGACCATCGTGGGCCGCCTCCTCCGCCGCGACGAGCGCGCTCGCGAGCCGGTTTGCAAGAGAGCGGCCGCTGCCGATCTCAACCCCGAAGGTCACCGACAGGTCGATTGCTTGACCGTTCACTTTGACAGGATTGCGGAACAGAGCGTGAAGCGCGTCGATGTGATGGCCGAAGGGGAGCCGCGCTTCTTCAAACCATCCGAAGATGCCCCCATCGCCGTGATACGTGACCTTGCCCGGTGACCCGACCGTCAAGCGGCCGACGATCTGCTCGACCAGGGTACGCTCCGCCTCAGCCGGCAGACTCGCAGCGATCTCGGCATAATTGAGAACTCGAATGGCAATGAGCGCCTGGTCCCGACCGTTTTTGAACGCTTTGAGCGCGGTCAGGTTGGGCAATCCGGAGACGCCGTTCCTCAGGCCATCGCTCTTGTAACGTCGCCAAAGCAAGGAGCTCCACACAACGCACGTGACGAACAGGGCCGGCGCAACATCAACGAAGATCAGGTTGGCTTCTAGCGGAATCGGTCCTGCGAGCAGCGCAACGGCCACCGTTCCGAGCACGGCAACTTGGCCTTTCCACGTTTTCCGGGCAACCGCGACGACCACGAAAATCAACGAGAAAATGAAAATCGCGACCCAACCTGCGTTCACAGGGCTGCCTGATTTCAATGTTTCGGCAGCAGTTATTTGGACGTAGGCTCCGGCGCGCTTACCCACGCCGGGAATGAAGAAGCGGTCGCCGAGCAATCCAGAATCCGCGGCAATGACTACGTCCTTACCGCTGACCCGGTTTCCGATCTCGCCGTGGAGCACGTCTCCTGCACTGACGATCGGAATGGTTTTCAAATCGACGGAATAATCGATCGGAAACACAGCGGTCGTCCTTGGCTTTTCGTTTGCCAGTCCGGTGCCAAGTGAGGGAATGAGTCGACCCTCGAAATTCACGGCCTGTGGCAACTTCCAGACAGCGTTTTGATAGTTGTAATCGACCCAGATCGATCCGAGCTCGGCGTAGGGCCGAAGCATAGGCATCGGACCGTTAAGCTGTTGCTGGCCCTTCGCTACAGGAGCGCCACGGACGGGCAGAGTGACTCGCCGCGATCGAGCGATAGCATCGGCAAGCGCGCTATCGTCCGCCCGATTACTCTCGACTTCGAAGGCGACGTCATAGAAGATTCGCTTTGCACCAGCGGCAGTAAGATCGTCGATCAAGGCTGCGTGTGTGCTGCGAGCCCAGGGCCAGCGGCCGATCTGTTTCAGCGACTTATCGTCGATCGCGACGAACACGATGTCGCCGCTCGCCTTGTGCATATGGACGTGATTGCGGGCGATGCGGAGCTGGTCTTCGACCAGCTGACCGATGCCCAGCAGGCCAATGATCAGCCCGACGAGCGCGGCCCAGATCACCAGCTTGGCCGGCGACCGTTCAGACGTGCTTTGGCCTTTGGTTTTCTTGCGCCAGGGCACAGCCCATATGCTCCCGCTGCTTCCTCCTCTTCGTTATGCATTGGAAAGGTTATCAAATTGGAAACCGTAGCGCAGTTGACGGGCATTAATTCCCTGTTGCGCGACCGGGCGCGTCTTTCCTCTGTCCTGCGGGCGATCCTTTGTGCAATGTCCACCCCGCGCAGCGCGCACTCAATTTGAAGGGACGTTGATGGACTTCATATCGATCCTGTCGATCTTCGTACTGGCCTGTTTCGTCGGCTATTATGTGGTGTGGTCGGTCACTCCGGCGCTGCACACGCCGCTGATGGCGGTGACCAATGCCATCTCCTCCGTGATCATCGTCGGTGCATTGATCGCGGCGGCGGGCGCTGGCAGCCCTAGCGCCAAGTGGCTCGGCCTGATTGCCGTTGCGCTCGCCTCGGTGAACATCTTCGGCGGTTTCGCCGTCACCCAGCGCATGCTCGCGATGTACAAGAAGAAGGAGCGCAAGTGATGGAGGCGGCCCACGCGCAACCCTCCTGGGTGCTGCTCGCTTATCTGATCGCCGGCATCTGTTTCATCCTCGCGTTGAGGGGGCTTTCAAGCCCGGAAAGCAGCCGTCGCGGCAACAACTTCGGCATGGCCGGCATGGCGATTGCCGTAATCACCACGCTGCTAACGCATCGGCCGGAGTTCATACCGCTCTGCCCGCAACCGGTTGGCGGGGAGCGAATTTGCGGCGGACCATTGGGCTCCTTTCAGCTCGATTGGACCACTTTCATTCAAATCCTGGCCGCCATTGCAGTAGGCGGAGCGATCGGCCTGGTGACCGCGCGGCGCATCCAGATGACGGCGATGCCGCAGCTGGTCGCCGCCTTCCACAGCCTCGTCGGCCTTGCCGCGGTCCTCGTCGGCGCCGCCGCCTTCCTCAACCCCGAGGCGTTCGGGATCGCGGTGCGGATCACGCCCATCGCGACCCCGTCGTTCATGAGCATATTGCCGGTCAGCCGGATTGAGCTCGGGCTTGGCGTCGCGATCGGCGCGATCACTTTCTCCGGATCGGTGATCGCCTTCCTCAAGCTCAACGGCAACATGTCGGGCGCGCCGATCCTGCTGCCGCTGCGACATGTCATCAACCTTGCGACGCTTGCCGCGATCCTGTTGCTGATCGTCTATTTCACCCGCGACCAGTCGCATTGGGTGTTTTTCACGATCGTCGGCCTCAGCTTCCTCATCGGATTCCTGCTGATCGTCCCGATCGGCGGGGCGGACATGCCGGTCGTTGTGTCGATGCTCAACAGCTATTCCGGCTGGGCGGCGGCGGCGATGGGCTTCACGCTGCACAACAGCGCGATGATCATCACCGGCGCTTTGGTCGGCTCGTCGGGCGCGATCCTCAGCTACATCATGTGCCGGGCGATGAACCGCAGCTTCATTTCGGTCATCGCCGGCGGCTTCGGCGCGG
>JBDSZD010000294.1:0-4390 GCA_039925325.1 Sphingomicrobium sp. | reverse complement strand
CTCGCAAGAATTCGCTGTCCTACAGCGCCCCTTTTGTGGCTTATCATTGCGGATGAGCGCTCATCCTCCCGCTGCTCCCTCGCGTACGCGCGTACACGCGCGCCAGCTCGCGACGCGCGCGCGCATGTCGCTGCCAACTTCGCCAACTTCCGCCCGCCGAAATCCTATCGGCCTTCGCGCCCCGACCCGTTGCATAGCCGTCGTCAGCCGCTATCCTTTTAAGCAGGGGGCAGCATGAACGAGCGGGCAGAGCAGAAGCGTTGGGGCATGGCGCGGGTGATCGGCGCATCATCGGCGGGCACCGCGTTCGAATGGTACGACTTCTTCATCTTCGGTTCGCTCGCACTCACGATCCAGAAGGTGTTTTTCGCCGGGCTCAATCCGACTGCCGGATTGATCGCCGCGCTTGGCCTGTTCGCCGCCGGGTTCGCATTCCGCCCGCTCGGCGCAATCATCTTCGGGGTGATCGGCGACCGGCTCGGACGCAAGGGCGCGTTCCTTGCGACGGTTTCCCTGATGGGCGCGTCAACCTTCGCAATCGGTCTTCTGCCAACCTATGCGACCGCGGGCATCTTGTCTCCGATTCTCCTCATTCTCCTGCGCATCTGCCAGGGGATCGCGCTCGGCGGTGAATATGGCGGCGCTGCCATCTATGTCGCCGAACATGCCCCCAACAAAAGCCGCGGCTTTGCCACCGGATGGATTCAGGTCACGGCGTCGCTCGGCCTGATCGCGGGATTGCTGGTCATCCTGGCGACGCGCAGCAACGTCGGCGAGGAGGCCTTCCTCGCCTGGGGATGGCGCATCCCATTCCTGTTTTCCTTCCTCCTTCTGATCGTCTCCGTGTGGCTGCGGTACAAGCTGTCGGAGAGCCCTGCGTTCACCAAGTTGAAGGAAGAAGGCGACATCAGCCACTCTCCATTGCGCGAATCCTTCGCGCAGTGGAGCAATCTCAAGCGCGTGCTGATCGCCTTCTTCGGCATCATGTGCGCGCAGGGCGCGGTCTGGTATTGCGCCTTTTTCTACGTCCAGGTGTTCCTGACCAAGTCGCTCGGCGTGCCCGAACCGACCAAGGATATGCTGGTGCTCGCAATGACGATCGCCAGCGCGCCCTTCTATGTCATCTTCGGCTGGTTGTCGGACCGCATCGGCCGCAAGCCGGTAATGCTTGGCGGCATGTTGCTTGCGCTGTTCGCTTACTTTCCCGGTTTCCACGCCATTGCAGCGGCTGCAAATCCCGCGCTCGCCGAGGCACAGGAGCGCCGCCCGGTCGACGTGTACACCGATCGCGCGACCTGCTCGGTCCAGTTCGACCCCGTCGGCACGCGCCAGTTCACAACCGCCTGCGACATCGCCAAAAGCTACCTCGCCTCGACCGGCATTTCATACCGCAGCCTGCCCTCGGCAGACGAGCGCACGATTGTCGCGGTGGGTCAGCATCAGATCGACATTCAGGATGGCCGCAACCTCGATCCTGCTTCACTCAAGGCGCTGAAGGATAGCACCGGCAAGCAAATCAAGGCCGCTTTGGTCGCCGAAAATTATCCGGAAAAAGCGGACCCGGTGCGCATCGACACGACCAAATTGTTCCTGTGGATGATGGTGTTCGCGATCGCCGCGACCGCGCTCTACGGTCCGCAGGCGGCGGCGCTGGTCGAGATGTTCCCGACCCGCATTCGCTATACCGCCATGTCGTTACCCTATCATGTCGGGACCGGATGGGTCGGCGGGTTCCTGCCGGTGACCAGCTTCGCGCTCGCGGCGATCACCGGTAATATCTACAGCAGCCTCTGGTACCCGTTTATCTTCACGCTGATTTCGGTGATCGTCACTTTGGTGTTCGTCCATGAAACCAAGGGCAAACCCTTGGATCACATCCACTAAGCGAAGTCTGCATCCATTTCGGCGAGCATTGCGGACGCCCCGCGTTCGGCGTCGTCGGAATGATTGCGCATCATCGCGAACAGCTCGCGACCGGTGCCAAGCGGTGGCGCGGTGCGCGGCACCGGTTGACGCGTGGCGAGATCGACGTTGAGTGCCTCCAACTGGCCCGTACGGCCGCAAAGCCGAACGACATCGCCGTCCTGCAAGCGCGCCAGCGGTCCGTCCGGCAATGCCTCGGGCGAACAGTGGATCGCCGCCGGCACCTTGCCGCTGGCGCCCGACATCCGGCCGTCGGTCACCAGCGCAACGCGATGGCCGCGGTCCTGAAGTACACCCAATGCCGGCGTGAGCTTGTGGAGCTCCGGCATGCCATTGGCGCGCGGCCCCTGGAAGCGCACGACGGTGATGACGTCGCGGTCGAGCTCACCGGCCTTGAACGCGTCGAGCACGCTTTGCTGATCCGAGAAGCATTGGACGGGCGCCTCGATCGTCCAGCGTTCGGCATCGACCGCGCTGGTCTTAAAGATCGCGCGGCCCAGATTGCCTTGCACCAGCCGCATCCCGCCGTCCGCAAGAAACGGGTCCGAGGCCGGCCGCAGCATGTCGAGGTCGAGGCTGTCGGGAACCTGCCGCCAGGTCAGCTGATCGCCTTCCAGCGCCGGATTGGCGGTATAGTCCTGGGAGTCGTCTGATCCGGCAGTGAGCGTATCGCCGTGAATCAGACCTTCCGACAGGAGTGTGGTCGTGACGAACGCCATTCCACCGGCGTGGTGGAAGTCGTTCACGTCGCGCGCGCCGTTCGGATAAACGCGCGCGATCAGCGGCACCGCGGACGATAATGTCGCAAAATCCTCCCAATCAACGATGATCCCGGCCGTCCGAGCGATCGCCGGCAAATGGATTGCGTGGTTGGTCGACCCTCCGGTTGCGAGCAATCCGACAATCGCATTCACGATCGCCTTCTCGTCCACCACTTCGCCGAGCGGTCGCGCTTTCTCGGCGCCAAGTACGGCAAGGCGATGCACCGCCGCTCGCGTCAATGCCTGCCGCAACTTGTCCTGCGGATTGACGAAGGCCGCGTTGGGGATGTGCAGGCCCATCAGCTCCATCATCATCTGATTGCTATTGGCGGTGCCGTAGAAGGTGCAGGTGCCCGGGCTGTGATATGATTTGGCTTCGGCCTCGAGCAGTTCGGCCTTGCCAACCTTCCCTTCGGCGAACAGCTGGCGAACGCGCTGCTTTTCCTTGTTCGCAAGGCCGGATGGCATCGGGCCGCCGGGGATCAGCAGCGCCGGCAAATGACCGAAGCGCAGCGCCCCCATCAGCAAGCCGGGGACGATCTTGTCGCAAATGCCCAGCAAAGCGACCGCGTCGAACATGCCGTGGCTTAGCGACACCGCGGTGCTCATCGCGATTACGTCGCGGCTGAACAGCGACAGGTCCATGCCCGGCTGTCCCTGTGTAACGCCGTCGCACATCGCCGGGACACCGCCTGCGACCTGCGCCGTGGCCCCGACTTCGCGGGCGAAAATCTTGATCTGTTCGGGATAGCGGCCGTAGGGCTGATGCGCCGACAGCATGTCGTTGAACGATGTCACGATCCCGATATTCGGGCCGCGAAGGCCGCGGATGGCGTCCTTGTCCTCCTCCGCCGCCGCAAAGCCGTGGGCGAAATTCCCGCACGACATGCGCGGCCGGTCGATCCCCCGCTCCTTCTGGTCGCGGATCAGGTCGAGATATCGCGACCGGCTGGGCCTCGACCGCTCGACGATGCGGTCAGTGACCCGAGCAACGACTGGATTTAGCGCGGTCATGGGCACCAGTGAATATCGATCGGCTGCTCGGCCTCGGCCAGGACTCGGCCGATCGGAACCTTCGAGCTGTGACCGTCGGCAATCGCCTGTTCCAACACGTCGCGCTTGTCCTGGCCGGTGATGGTGATGATGATCGTCCGCGCCGACAGGATCGCGGCACGGGTCAAAGTCACCCGGGCGACTGGGGCCTCGGGCGGCATCGGGTCGGGCATTACACCGACCGCGCGCCGGGTCTTGGGAGCGTCTAGCGCATCCTGCAGATCGGGGCCGGCAAAAATCGACGCGGTGTGTCCGTCCTTGCCCATTCCGAGCCACACCAGATCCGGGGGCCAGGGCAAATCCTGAAGGCGCGCGTCGGCTGCATTGCCGGCTGCTCGATAATCCTCAATCACCGCGGCGATGGGCATCACGCGCGCGCCGCTCGGCATGAATGACCGCGCAAGCAGGCGCGCATTGCTAAGCTCATGATCGACCGCGACGAGGCGGTCGTCGGTCGGCACCACGGTCACCTTGCGCCAATTGAACTTGCGCTTCGTCAACCGACCGAAGATTGGGACTGGGGTGCTGCCCCCGGGAACGGCAATCAATGCGGCGTCCCGCGCATCGAGCGCGCTTTCTATGATGAATCCGACGTCCCCGGCGACGGCATCCGCCATCTCCTCGACGCTGTCATAGTCCCACCACTCGGCTTC
>JBDSZD010000293.1:0-1816 GCA_039925325.1 Sphingomicrobium sp. | reverse complement strand
CGACAGACCAAGGAGAGCGAATGGCTGACGTCGACACCGCGGAGCGAACATCCACTCGGCGCGTGCAGGTGGCGAACCTTCCGCCGCAGGAACATGGCCGGGGAATTGCCCGGCTGCCGGACAAGCTCATGGACGAACTCGGCCTGTCTGAGGGCGACGTGATTGAGATCGTCGGCACCCGCACCACGGCTGCCCGCGCCATCCGCCCCTATGGCGAAGACGAGGGCATCGACATCATTCGACTCGACGGGCTCCAGCGCGCCAACGCCGGCGTCGGCTCCGGCGATTTCGTCCAGGTATCCAAAGCCAAGTCCAAACCGGCCACGCGTGTGGTTTTCGCGCCCGCCATGCCGAACATGCGGCTTCAGGGATCGGCGGCCGCGCTCAAGCGCAGTTTCGCGGGAAGACCGCTGACCGAATCAGACGTGGTCGCGACGACCGGGCATCAGCGCGTCAACGCGGAGATGCCGGATCATATTCGCCAGCTGCTGAACGCCCCCGCTTTCGCGCTTCAGGAACTTAAGCTCGTCGTGGTGACGACTGTGCCGAAGGGCATTGTGCACATCGACGCGAAGACCCAGGTCGAGCTTCTTCCGGAATATAAGGAGCCGGACGGCGAGCGCCGCGCCGACGTCACCTACGACGATCTCGGCGGCATGGGCGCGACGATCGACGCCTTGCGCGAGATGGTCGAGCTGCCGTTGCGCCACCCCGAACTGTTCCAGCGCCTTGGCGTCGATCCGCCCAAAGGGGTGTTGCTGCACGGCCCACCGGGAACCGGCAAGACGCGCCTTGCCCGCGCCGTCGCCAATGAAAGCGCAGCGCATTTCTTCCATATCGCAGGCCCGGAAATCATGGGTTCGGCTTATGGCGAGAGCGAGAAAAGGCTGCGCGAGATTTTCGAACAGGCAGCCGCGGCGGCGCCGTCGATCATCTTCATTGACGAGATCGATTCGATTGCGCCCAAGCGCGGGCAAGTGACCGGCGAAGCGGAAAAGCGGCTGGTTGCGCAGCTGCTGACCCTGATGGACGGGATCGAGCCGCGCCAGAATCTCGTCGTCATCGCCGCCACCAACCGTCCCGAAGCGCTCGACGAAGCACTGCGCCGGCCCGGCCGCTTCGACCGCGAAATCGTCGTTGGCGTTCCGGACGAGCCGGGCAGGCGCGAAATTCTTGCCATCCATACCCGCGGCATGCCGCTTGGGCCGGACGTCGAGCTCGACGATCTGGCGCGACGGACATACGGTTTCGTTGGGGCCGACCTTGCAGCGCTCACTCGGGAGGCAGCGCTGGAAACGGTCCGCCGGCTCATGCCCGAACTCAACCTTGCCGAGCAGACCATCCCGACCGAGATCCTCGACAAACTGTCGGTGGTGGCATCGGACTTCGAGAATGCGCTCAAACGGGTGCAGCCGTCCGCCATGCGTGAGGTGATGGTCGAAGCGCCACGCGTTGGCTGGGACGATATCGGCGGACTCGACAAGGCGCGCGACAAATTGCGCGAAGGGGTCGAGCTGCCGCTTAAGCATCCCGAGGCTTTTCGCCGCATCGGCATCCGCCCCGCCAAGGGTTTCCTGCTGTACGGTCCTCCCGGCACCGGCAAAACCTTGCTAGCCAAGGCCGCCGCGCGCGAGAGCCAGGCCAATTTCATCGCCACCAAGTCGTCCGACCTGCTGAGCAAATGGTATGGCGAAAGCGAGCAGCAGATTGCGCGGCTGTTCGCACGGGCACGGCAGGTCGCTCCGACCATCATCTTCTTCGACGAGCTCGACAGCCTGGTTCCGGCGCGCGGAGGCGGAATGGGAGAACCGCAGGT
>JBDSZD010000292.1:0-3710 GCA_039925325.1 Sphingomicrobium sp. | reverse complement strand
CGTCCGACCCTCAGATTCGTAGTCTGATGCTCTATCCAGCTGAGCTACGGGCGCGCGGCCAAGTGATTGGCGAGGCCGCGACATAAGAGGATGGACCTGACCGCGCAACCCTTCAAAACCGTTGCCGCGCCCACGGTCGCGCGCGTAGGAACCAGCGGATGCACCGCCTTCGTGTCCCCCTCCTGCTTGCCGCTGTGGTGCCGCTAGCCTGCTGCGCGCCAGTCGGGCCGCCGCCGCCTTCCCTCGCGCCACGGACCGCTGAAGCAATCGACCCGCGGCTACCGGTGTCGCCCGCGTCAAGCCCGCGACCCGTCGACCCGGTGCTTGCCACACGGCTGGCGGCGCTGGTCCGTCAGGCGCGCGCAGGCGATGATCGCTTCCGCGTGGCCGCAGCGGAGGCCGATCAGCTTGCCCGATCCGCCGGCCCGGCGCGGAGCGAAAGCTGGGTAGTGGCGCAGGAAGCTTTGTCTGGCGCATCCGCCGCGCGGGCCGAGACGTCACGAGCGTTGGCGGACATCGACGCGATCGCGGCCTCGGCGCTGCAAACCCAGGGAACGCTCGCACCCGCCGACCTCTCGGCGATCCAGACGGCGGCAACGCAAGCGGCCGCGATTGAGCGGAGCCAGGCGGCGCGGATATCGTCCATTTCGACCCGCCTGGGGCGGTAGAGTCTGTTTCAGCTTGATTGAAGCGGAGCCGGCCTTCACCCCCGCCCGGCCAACCCACTGAGTGTATCGTAATGGGTTGGCCGGGTGGGGGTGAGGGCTGGTTCCGTCTTAGTGAAACAGACTCTAGATCAGCCTGCGATCAAGCGCGCCGCGTCCAGTGCATGATAGGTGAGTACGCCCGTCGCTCCGGCCCGCTTGAAGGCCAGCAGAGTCTCCAAAATGAGCGCGTCGCGGTCGCCCGATCCGGCCGCGGCGACGGCCTCGATCATCGCATATTCACCCGACACCTGGTACGCGAAGGTTGGAACGTTGAACTGTTCTTTCACCCGCACCAGCACGTCCAGATAGGCGAGTCCGGGCTTCACCATCACCATGTCCGCGCCCTCGGCGATGTCGAGCGCGACTTCGCGCAGCGCCTCCATGCAATTGGCGGGATTCATCTGATAACTGTGCTTGTCGCCCTTCAATCGTCCGGCCGAACCGACCGCATCGCGGAACGGGCCGTAGAAGGCCGAGGCATATTTGGCGGCATAGGCCATGATCGCGACGTTCTGATGGCCTTCGCGTTCTAGCGCCGAGCGGATCGCGCCGATGCGACCGTCCATCATGTCGGACGGGGCGATGATGTCGGCCCCCGCCCCCGCCTGAACCAGCGCCTGGTCGGTCAGGATCGCCAGCGTATCGTCGTTGACGACATTGCCCTGCGCGTCGACCACCCCGTCGTGACCGTGAGCCGTGTAAGGATCCAGCGCCACATCGGTCAGAACACCAATTGCAGGCACCGCAGACTTGATCTCCTGGATCGCGCGGCAGATCAGATTGTCGGGATTGAGTGCTTCGCTGGCATCCTCCGTGCGGAGGTTCGACGGCGTGTTGGGGAACAAAGCGACACATGGAATGCCGAGCGAAGCCGCTTCGCGCGCCTTTGACGCGATGCGGTCCACCGTCCAGCGGCTGACGCCGGGAAGGCTCGGGATCGGCTCCTCGCAACCTTTACCCTCACACACGAACAGCGGCAAAATGAAGTCGCTCGGGTGCAGCCGATGTTCGGCCAGCATTGAGCGCATCCAGCTGCTGGAGCGCCCGCGCCGCAAGCGTGTCGAGGGAAAGGAAGGCTGGCTCATCGACGACGCTTTACCCGTTCGTGTCGAGCGAAGTCGAGACGCCCTCGTCCTCGCGCACGCGACTGGCTCGGACCGCGTGGAACTCTTGCCGGACATTTCCGCTAACGCACCGTGAATGAAGCACTCCCCAAACAGGCCGTCGTGGTCGTCAATGCGCTGAGCCGTCGCGGACAGGAAGCGCTGGAGACGGTCTGCACTCAGTTGAGCGCGGCTGGCGTAGAGGTGATCGCGAGCCATGCTATCGACGATCCGGACGAGATGCGACCGATTGTCCAGCAGGCCATCGTCGACAAGGCGCCGATGATCGTGGTCGGCGGCGGCGACGGATCGCTGTCGAGCACGATCGACGATTTCCTGGGCAGCGAGACGGTGTTTGCGGTGCTTCCGCTCGGAACCGCCAACAGCTTCGCCCGCACGCTCGGCGTCCCACTCGACATCGAGGGTGCGGTTCAGGTGATCGCAACCGGCATCAAGCGCAAGATCGACCTTGGCGCGATCGACGGCGACTATTTCGCCAATGCCGCTGCAATGGGCCTGTCGCCGCTGATCGCCGAGACGGTGCCGCATAATCTCAAGCGCTATCTCGGCATGTTCGGATATCTGCTGTGGGCGGTGCGCGTGGCGTTCAAGTTCCGCCCGTTCCGGCTGCATGTCGATGATGGCACGACCAAGCACAAGGTGTGGGCGACCGAGGCACGCATCGCCAATGGCAGCCATCACGGCGGGATCGAGCTGGTCGAGAATGCCGAGCTGGATAGCGGCGAAATCATCGTCCAGGCGGTGACTGGCCGAAGCCTGTTCGGACTGGCGTGGAGCTGGTTCGCGACCTTGTTCAAGCTCAGATCGCGGGAGCAGACCGTCGCCGAATTTAAGGGCCGCAAGCTGCAGATCGCGACCCGGCCTCGGCAGAAGATTTCCATCGACGGAGAACTGAGCGCACGGACGCCGGTGACCGTGACGGTGGCGCGGGCCGCCGTGTGGGTGGCGGCTCCAAGGGAGGACAGCAGTACTCCTGCGAAGGCAGGAGCCTAGTCCGGCGAAGCCGATGGAGCGCTACGCGCGCCTGGACCCCTGCCTCCGCAGGGGAACTATCCGAGCCGAGCCAGCGCCGCCGCCAGACGCTCCGCCTCGGCAGTGCGTTCAGCATGATCCGCGCGGGCTTTTTCGACCGCTTCGGGTTTGGCGCGTTCAGCAAAGGCTGGGTTGTCCAGGCGAGCGGAAAGACCGTCGCGGTCCTTTGTCGCGGCGGTAACGGCCTTGGCGAGGCGGGCGCGCTCCGCATCCAGATCGATTGCGGCGCCAAGTGGAAAGGCAATCGAAACCCCATCAACCAGAATCTGCACGGACCCAGTCGGCACCGCGTCTGCAGCCAAGGCCGGACCGAGCTTGGCCATACGCGCCAAAATAGGTCCACTGGAGGTGATCCGCTCGATCATTCCGGCATGACCGCCGAGCACATGCGGCGTCAGTTCTGCGGTCCACGGAATGTTGAGTTCGGAACGCAATGCCCGCACTTCGGCAATCAGCCGAATAAGACCATCGATCTCGAAACTCGCCGTCGGGTCGCGCTGCGCTGCGGGCTCGGGCCACTTGGCAACGATCAGTTCATACGGCCGCACCCCCGTCGCATGCCAGAGCTCTTCCGTCAGGAACGGCATCAACGGGTGGAGCATGACCAGGATTTGGTCGAACGCCCAAGCGGCAACCTGCGTTGTTTCGTCGTCGAAGCTGCCTTTGATCAGCTCGACGTACCAGTCGCAGAACGTGCCCCAGGTGAAGTGGTAGATGGCGTCGGCCATTTCGTCGAAGCGGAGGTCGGCGAATGCCCGATCGAGCTTGGCCAGCGTTTCCACGACTTCGCCGATGATCCAGCGGTTGACTGCCAGCTCGGCGGATGGCGCGGCGATGCTGTCACTTG
>JBDSZD010000291.1:0-14947 GCA_039925325.1 Sphingomicrobium sp. | reverse complement strand
CGTTCTTCTCCCGAAGCGCGGTGTCCCAGTCGATTTGATCGATCAGCGAATACCAGGTGAAGCCGACGGTCGGAATGCCGACGTTGCGCAGCCGCAGCACGTTGGCCCACTCCTTCCACAACCATTTTACGGCTTCGTCGCCGTGCGGACCTTCCCACAAATTGGTCTCGGTGTGCATCACGGGCAGGCGGTAGCGGTTGTAATATTGGCGGGTGATCTCGCAATAGCCGAACGTCTCACCGGCCGAGACGGTATGGCCGTCGGCGAACACGCGATGCTCGTTGAGGCTATAATAATCGTTGCCGAAAATGCAGTTTTGCTTGAGCCGATGCTCGAGGAACCAGTCATATTCCTCGCGGGTCATGCCGTTGTCGAGGAGGTATTGGTACATGCCGCTGTCGACCCGGCGGCCGTAATTCAGGTCCAGCGACAGAAAGCGCATCTGGTTCAGCACTTCGGCGCGGCCGATCGCGGCGGGTGAGTCGGCGTGATAATATTCGGATGATTCCGACTGGATGAAGATCGCGTCGTGGCGGCGCTTGAGGATCTCGATCATCGCCATGACATTGGCTCTGACGATATGCTTCAACGCGGTGACGAACGATTTGTCGTCCTGCAGCTGCTCATTCCACCAGCCATATTTGGCGGAGAAGACCGCGCAGATGAACATTTCGTTGATCGGCGTGTACAGCTGGACCCACGGGTAGCGGTCCGCAAACGCGCCGGCATAAGCCGCGAACAGCTGCGGGAAGTCTGGATTCTGGAAATTGCCGATCCAGTCCGGCACGCCGAAGTGACACAGATCGACGATCGGCGTGATGTCGCGGCGCAGAAGGTCCGCGAAGGTGATGTCGGTAAATTCCCAGTCGAATTTGCCAGGGCCGAGATAGGTGCGGTGGATCGGCGGACCGTAGCGCAGATAGCTGATCCCGATGTCCTGGACGCAATCGAAGTCTTCACGCCATCTCTTGTAATGGTCGCACACCTCCATCTGATCGACGCGGGTGCGGCCGTTGTCGATCGTCGGGATGCTGTTCTCGATCCCGGTCGCGAACATGAAGTTGGCGATGGTACAGCCTCCTTGCGGTCATTGATTGCCCCGTTCCTGCCCGCAAAGGGTCGAGCATGAAAGGTGATAAACACGCGCGCCCTGTTTGGTTGCATGGATCGGCGCGCGGATACGACCGATAGCTTCAAGCGTAGAAAAGGAAACAGGTCCGTCGCATTCCTCGGACTTTTCGTTAAAGGGCGCTCGATGCGTTGGTTGGATGGCTTCATTGCGGTCGATTGGGGGACGACCAACCGTCGCGCCTATCTGCTCGATGCGGCCGGCGAATGCGCTCGGGAATTTGAAGACGGTAAGGGTATATTGTCCGTCCCCAGGGGCGGGTTCGAAACGGCCGTTGCGGAAATCCGCGCGCAATTGGGTGACAAGCCCCTGCTGCTGGCGGGAATGGTCGGGTCCAACCGCGGCTGGAAGGAAGCGCCTTACGTCGCCTCCCCGGCCGGCCTGGAGCAACTCGCCGAAGGGATCGTCTGGGTCGAGGATCGTGCGGGGATTGTTCCCGGGGTCAGTTTTCTCAGCGACGACCGCGCCGATGTCATGCGGGGCGAGGAAGTTCAGGTGTTGGGCGCGGTCGCGGCCAGTCTCATCCCCAAAGACTGCACCGTCTGCCATCCCGGAACGCATAATAAATGGGTGACCGTGGAGCAAAGCCGCATCACCGCGTTCCGGACCGTGATGACGGGCGAGTTGTTCAACCTGCTCAAAAGCCACAGCATATTGGCTGACCTTCTGAAGAATGAAGTCGTGCCTGGAGCGGCATTCCTGGCAGGTGTCCGCCATGGCCTGTCGAAGGAAGATCTACAGTCTGAACTCTTCTCGGTGCGTGCTCGCGTTTTGCTGGGGCGCGGATCGGCGGACGATGCGGCGTCTTATGTCAGTGGCTTGCTGATCGGCGGGGATGTGCGCATCGGGCTTGGGAGTGCGGACCCTGGGCCGCTGGTGATCATGGCGCGTCCGGAACTTACGGGACTTTATGCGGTCGCTGTGCGCGAAGCGGGCCGTGAAGCCGTCGAACTCGACGGGGAGCGCACTTTTCTCGCCGGTATTCGCCGGATTGCGGAGTTGATCTGAAGTGACCCCGACCAGCCGCTTCCACGAATATTTAGCGCAATGCCCGCTCGTCGCGATCATCCGCGGCGTGACGCCGGCAGAAGCAGCCGACATTGGCGCAGCGATCCTCGATGCAGGGATTCGCATCATTGAAGTGCCGTTGAATTCCCCCGATCCGCTGCGGAGCATTGAAACGCTTTCGCAGAAGTTCGGCGATCGGGCGTTGATCGGCGCAGGGACGGTCCTCGACCCGATGCAGGTGGGCCAAGTGAAAGCCGCTGGCGGGGCGCTCATCGTGTCGCCGAACACCAACCCGGTTGTGATCCGCGCGACGGCCTCGGCGGGCCTCGTCTCCTGCCCCGGTTACTTCACGCCGTCGGAGGCTTTTGCAGCGCTCGACGCCGGTGCGGACGGACTCAAATTATTCCCGGCGGAGGGCGCTAGTCCGGCGGTGGTGAGGGCTCAGCGGGCGGTTCTTCCGAAGGAAATCCCCTTGCTGGTCGTCGGCGGAATATCGCCCACCAGCATGCAGCCGTGGCTGGAGGCCGGAGCGACCGGCTTCGGCCTCGGTTCCGGTCTCTATCGGCCCGGCCAGTCGGCGGCGGAAACCGCTGAAAAGGCGCGAGCTTATGTCGAAGGAGTGAAGGGCTGATGCGGCCGCTGAAGATTGCGATTATCGGGTTCGGCAAGATCGCCGGCGACCAGCACGTACCCTCGATCGCGGCCAATCCGCGGTTCGAGCTTACCGCGACGTCCAGTCGCAGCGGCACCGGGCCGCAGCCGAGCTTCACCGATTGGCGCGAGTTGTTGCGGTCGGTCCCGGATCTCGATTGCGTAGCGATTACGACACCGCCGTCGGTCCGCTATGAGATCGCGCGCGAATGCCTCGAGGCCGGGCTCCACTGCATGCTCGAAAAGCCCCCAAGCGTCGGGCTTAGCGAAATCCACGACCTCGCCTGCCTTGCGGAGGCAAAGGGGGTCACCCTGCAAACCACCTGGCACTCCCAGCACAATCCCGCGGTCACCGCTGCCGCCAAGGTATTGGCTGGCAAGCGTATCGCCAGCATGACCGTCCGCTGGCAGGAGGATGTCCATAAATGGCACCCCGGTCAGCAATGGATTTTCGAGCCGGGCGGCTTCGGCGTGTTCGATCCCGGCATCAATGCCTTCTCGATCCTGACGCGCATCCTGCCCGGCCCGCTGTTCGTGAAGTCTGCCGACCTCAAATTTCCCTCAAACGCGCATGCGCCGGTATCCGGTGAGATCATCTTCTCCAGCCCTTCGGCGGATGGGCGAATGACCTGCACGCTCGATTTCCTGCGCAAGGAAGGCGAGGATTGGACGATCGAGATCGAGACCACCGACGGCCGGAATGTGCGTCTGGAAAAAGGCGGGTCGCTGCTGTTTCTCGACGACATCGAGCAACACGCACCGGGGATCGGTGAATATCCCGAACTTTACCGCGAGTTCGTCGATCTGATTGACGGGCGCCGAAGCAATGTCGACGTCGCCCCCTTGCGGCTGGTCGCCGACTGCTTCCTCCTCGCGCGCCGTGAAGACACCGACCCGATCCACATGTAGAACGGACGTCGCCGTCCGCGGACGAACTTCCTGCTTGTCGAAGATCGCTGCACCCTCGTAATGAGGTTTCCGGGCGCGTGGCTGTTTGCCCGTGGGGTATGCGTACATGGACCAGTTGCTGACCGAACTCGATGAGATCGACCACGCTTTTGCGGGCAATCGCCTCCTATCGACGTTTCCGGCTGACGCCCGGGCCGCGCTCGAGCCGCACGGGGCCATTGTGAATCTGGAGGCTGGCGATACCGTATTCGAGCGGGGGAAGCCCGTCGAGAGCAGCCTTTTCCCGTTCGACTCGACGATGGTGTCGCTGGTTGTGGAGCTGGCCGGCGGGCGCTCGATCGAGGTTGCGTCGATCGGCCGCGAAGGCGCGGTCGGCGGAATCGTCAGCTGCGGCCATGCACCGGCCTTCTCGCACGGCCGTGTCCAGGTCGGCGGACCAGCGCTCAAGCTTCCGATCAAGGCGCTTGAGGAGGTCAAGGAAAGCAGTCGTTTCGTCGGCCACATCTTCTGCCGTTTTTCCGATTATCTGCTCGCGCAGGTGATGCAGTCCGTCGCTTGCAACGCGTTTCACTCGATCCCCGCGCGCGCCGCTGGCTGGCTGCTGACCGCGCAGGACCGCGCGGGCGACCGCATCGAACTCACTCAGGAAGCCTTCGCCGGGTTACTCGGCGTGCAGCGCACTACGGTCAACGCCGTCATCGGAGAACTTCAGGACGAGGGACTGATTACAACGCGCCGCGGCATGGTCCATGTGGTCGATCGCGCGGGCCTCACCCGCCGGGCATGCGAATGCTATCGCGTGGTGGAAAGCCACTTCGCCGACGTGATTGGCCCCAGCGGAACCGGGGGCTCGCCGGGCTGCTAACGCAGTTTAGTTGTTTCTGACGTTCGACTTCGACTTGTTCACCGTCCCGGCGGCGGCCGCGGAGCACAGGCCTCCGGTGTCGGTCAGAATGATCGGCGACCATTCATTTGCGTCCGCCGACATTGTCGCGGTCTTTGCTTCCTTGATATCATAGCCGACTTTCAGCGCACCAAGCTGCGGGGTCGAAGGCCCCCATTCCTTGACGAAGGTAACCGGACCGTGCGTGCGCTTGCCGCTGGCCTGGCCGGTCGCGAGATCGCGCGGGCTCTTCACGCTGTAATGCGCATCGACCAGTTTCGCGCCGTCGCAGGTGATCCGAACAATCGATTCATCGGGAACGCCATCCCCGTCGAGATCGCCAATGCTCCGGGTTTTCAGGTAGATCGGGCCATCCGCTCCGGCACGGGCGACCCCGTCGATCTTTAGATAAAAATCGGCGCTCGCAGCCGCCGCCGCCCAGCTCGCGCACACAAGCGCGCAAAAGATCGATGCTTTCTGCAATGTCGTCCTCCCCATCCAGGCAAGGACGATGCGCCAAAGTTCGACGTTTCGCAATCGCAATGACTGCGGCTAGTTGGCGATGCGCCAGTTCACCGTCTCACCCGCTTGAAACGGCACCAAGTCACCAAATGACTGCGGAATCGTCTGTTTCGATCGCTCCAACGTGACCGTGCCTTGGTTGAGCGGCAGGCCGTAAAAGCGCGGACCACTCTCCGAAGCGAAGGCCTCGAACCGGTCGAGCGCATCTTCTTCATCGAACACGGCCAAATAGCTTTCAAGCGCGTACGGCGCATTGAAAATGCCCGCACAACCGCACGCGCTTTCCTTGGCCGAGCGGGCGTGCGGCGCACTGTCGGTGCCGAGAAAGAATTTGGTCGAGCCGGAGGTTGCGGCCTTGCGCACGGTGAGCCGATGCTGTTCGCGCTTCGCGACCGGCAGGCAATATGCGTGAGGGTTCAGCCCGCCCGCGAAGATCGCATTGCGGTTGATGATCATGTGCTGCGGTGTGACCGTGGCGGCGATGTTCGGTCCGGACTGTTCCACGAACGCCACGGCTTCCGTCGTCGTGATATGTTCGAACACGATCTTCAATCCCGGCATATCGCGGACCAGGCCGGTCAGCACGCGCTCGATAAACACGGCTTCGCGGTCGAAGATGTCGACGTCCGGATCAGTGACTTCGCCATGGACCAGCAAGGGCATGCCGATGCTCTGCATCCGTTCAAGCGCAGGATAGATGGCGCGGATGTCCGTGACGCCGTGGGCGGAATTGGTGGTCGCGTGCGCCGGATAAAGCTTGGCAGCGACCCACACCCCCGCCGCATGCCCGCGCGCAAGCTCATCCGGGTCCGCGGCATCGGTCAGATAGCAGGTCATCAGCGGTGTGAAATCCGCACCCGCTGCTTCGACGATCCGCGCGCTGTAAGCTTCGGCCGCCTCGACGCTGGTCACCGGCGGCGCAAGATTGGGCATCACAATCGCCCGGGCGAACTGCCGCGCTGTGAAAGGCGCGACCGCACGCAGCATGTCCCCATCGCGCAAATGAACATGCCAGTCGTCGGG
This sequence comes from Sphingomicrobium sp., assembly GCA_039925325.1. Classification (GTDB taxonomy): domain Bacteria; phylum Pseudomonadota; class Alphaproteobacteria; order Sphingomonadales; family Sphingomonadaceae; genus Sphingomicrobium. The sequence goes on along the minus strand of JBDSZD010000291.1, from coordinate 8,822 downwards.
TTTGCGGATGGTGAGTGTTTGCGATGTCACGCGGCGATCCCTAACTCACTGCCATGGCCGCTACCACCCTCACCGACCGCGCGCTGATCCGTCTCTCGGGTCAGGATGTGCGCGGCTTCCTCAACGGGCTGGTCACAAACGAAGTCGATGGCCCGCTTCCGGTCTGGGCCGGACTGCTGACGCCCCAGGGCAAGTGCCTGTTCGATTTCATCCTGTGGGGGGATGGCGACGACCTGCTGCTCGATTGCGAGGCCGGGGCCGCGGACGATCTCATCAAACGCCTGACCATCTATCGCCTGCGCCGCGCAATCCGGATCGAGCGCGATCCGTCGCTGGCCGTCCACTGGTCGCCAACTGGCGATGAAGGCCCACCCGACCCACGTCTACCGGAGCTAGGCAAACGCTGGCTGGCTCCGGCGTCTGACGCGGCGATCGGATGGCTCGAACACCGTCTGCGTCTCGGCGCATGCGAAGGCCGCGCCGAGCTTGGCGACATCCTCTGGCTCGAATGCAATGCGGCGGAGCTCAACGGCGTCAACTTCACCAAGGGCTGTTTCGTCGGGCAGGAAAATACGGCGCGGATGAACTGGCGCTCGAAAATCAACCGCCGGATTGTCGTGGTTGAAACTGCGGAGCGGGGGCCAAGAACAAGGGTGGCTTACCCGGACCTCGGGTTGTCCGTGGAGCATCGCCGCGTGGACGACGTCGGCAATGCCATTATCCCCGAGTGGCTCGGCAAGGCTCTGGATCAGCCGAGCGAGGCGTAGGCCCGCACCGGGAAGGTGCCCATTCCGGCAATCTTCGGCGGCACTGCCGAAAGACGAAAGCCGTGGTCGGGAAGCAAGCCCAACCCCGTCATATGCTCGCAGATCGGAATCTCGGCCCCGAGCAGGCGCGTGTGCACCGGTCGTGTCCGCCTGCTTGTGTCGTCGATATTGTAGCTGTCGATGCCCACGAAGAGGGCACCGCCCTGGACCAGGAAGTTCGCCGCATCCTCGGTCAGGAATGGATGTGCGTCGGAATACGCGTCGGTGCGCCAGTGGCGGTCCCAGCCTGTGTGGATCAGCACTGCCCTGCCGCGCACCTCCGTTTCGCCAAGTGCTTGCGCGTCTGTTGCCAATCCAACTTCGAAGGGACGATGGATGACGATTGCCGGCAGATTGGCGAGCGAGCTGAGGGGAAGGGCCGCGAGATCCTTGCCATCAGCGAAGCGATGGAATGGACTGTCGAGGTAGGTTCCGGTGTTAGCGACCATGTCGATGCGGCCGATCTGAAAGCTTGCGCCGTCATCATAATTGACCGCCGATCCCTCTCGGCTCCAAAAGTCGCAGATGTGCGGTCCGGGCAGTCCTTTATAGGTGACCATGCCGGCCTCAATCACATGACTTAGGTCGACGATCCTTCCCTTTTCCATATCCGCCATAGCGCAACGCCTCCAATCAACATCCACACCACGTTGAGCGCGGCCGAGGGTATCGCGCCGTTCCAGCCACTGTTGAGGATAAACCCGGCCGCGCCCGCGACATTCATCCACTGATAAGCCGGGCTGTCCGGCTTGAGCTTGCCGGCCGTCAGTAGCCCGTAAGCGCTCAGGATCAGCAGTGCCGCGACCCAGCCCACCGCTTCGATCGCGAAGTTCAGGCCACCAGCTTCCGAAGTACATACGGGAGGATCCCGCCCGAATGGAAATATTCCAGCTCGTTGAACGTATCGATGCGGCAACGGGCGCTGAAGGTGCGGCTGGCGCCGTCGCTTCCGGTGACGATCACGTCGACGTCCTCGCGCGGTCCAATGCCGGCCACGCCGAGAATCGTGAAGGTCTCGGTTCCGTCGATCCCGAGCGATTGCGCGGTGTCGCCATCGTGGAACTGGAGCGGCAGCACGCCCATGCCGACCAGATTCGAGCGGTGGATGCGCTCGAAGCTTTCGGCGATGACGGCGCGTACGCCGAGCAGGACCGTGCCCTTGGCGGCCCAGTCGCGCGAGCTTCCGGTGCCATATTCCTTGCCTGCGAGCACCACCAACGGCATTCCGTCGGCCTGATAGCGCATCGCCGCGTCGTAGATCGGGAGTGTCTCGGCGTTGTCTATCCCGCCCGCCCCGACATAGCGTGTGAAGCCGCCCTCGACATTGTCGAGCATGCGATTGCGAATGCGGATGTTGGCGAAGGTGCCGCGCATCATCACTTCATGATTGCCGCGCCGCGCGCCATAGCTGTTGAACTCGGCGCGAGGCACATTGTTTTCGGTGAGATAGCTGCCGGCCGGGCTGTCGAGCTTGATCGCCCCGGCAGGCGAAATATGGTCCGTGGTGATAGAATCCCCGAACATCGCCAGCGCGCGCGCATCCTGAATGTCCCCGGGCGCGACGGCCGTCATTGTCATGCCGGTGAAGTAGGGCGGATTGGCGATATAGGTGGAGCCCGCCGGCCATTCGTAGGTCGCGCCGCCGGTCACTTCGATCGCGCGCCAGCGCTCGTCGCCATGATAGACGTCGGCGTAGCGCGAACGGAACATGTCGGAATGGACGTGCTGTTCCATCAGGCTGCGGACCTCGTCGTTGGTCGGCCAGATGTCACGGAGATAGACGGGCTGACCGTCGCTGCCGTTGCCGATCGGCTCATTGACGATGTCGGACCTCACCGTGCCTTTGAGCGCATAAGCGACCACCAGCGGCGGTGAGGCGAGATAATTGGCGCGGCAATCGGGCGACACGCGCCCTTCGAAATTGCGATTGCCGGAAAGGACGCTCACGGCGACCAGATCGTGTGCGCTGATCGCTTCGGAGATCGGCTCGGCCAGCGGACCCGAATTGCCGATGCAGGTCGTGCAGCCATATCCGACCAGGTCGAAGCCGATCGCGTCCAGATCCGCCTGCAGCCCGCTCGCCGTCAGATAATCGGTGACGACCTTGCTCCCGGGCGCGAGGCTGGTCTTGACCCAAGGCTGGCTCTGCAGGCCCTTGGCGCGCGCCTTGCGGGCGACCAGACCGGCGGCGATCAGCACCGAGGGGTTGGAGGTGTTGGTGCAGCTGGTGATGGCGGCAATCACAACATCGCCGTTACCGACGTCGAATTGCTCGCCTCTGACGGCCACACGCGGGTCGTGGCTCTTCTTGTAGGTCGTTTCCAACTCGTCGTTGAACTGATCGTCCACGTCCGTCAGCAGCACCCGATCCTGCGGGCGTTTGGGACCGGCCAGCGACGGTTCGATCGTCGCCATGTCGAGTTCGAGCGTGTCGGTGAACAAAGGGTCGGGCGCCGCCGCGTCGCGCCACAGCCCCTGCGCCTTGGCATATTCCCGCACCAGCGCGATTCGATCGGCGTCGCGGCCGGTCAGTTCGAGATATTCGATCGTACGCTCGTCGATCGGGAAAAAGCCGCAGGTTGCGCCATATTCCGGCGCCATATTGGCGATCGTCGCGCGGTCGGCCAGGCTGAGCGCGTCGAGTCCGGGGCCGTAGAATTCCACGAAACGCCCGACCACGCCCTTGGCGCGCAGCAGCTGGGTGACGGTCAACACCAGATCGGTCGCGGTGATGCCTTCCTTAAGCTCGCCCGACAGCCGGAAACCGACCACCTCGGGGATCAGCATGCTGACCGGCTGGCCGAGCATCGCGGCTTCGGCCTCAATCCCGCCGACGCCCCAGCCGAGCACGCCAAGGCCGTTGACCATGGTCGTATGGCTGTCGGTGCCCACCAAAGTATCGGGATAAGCGATCGTTTCGCCGGTCTGGTCTGGGCCGGTCCAAACGCATTGCGCGATATTCTCGAGGTTGACCTGATGGCAGATCCCCGTGCCCGGCGGGACCACCTGGAAATTGTCGAACGACTGGCTGCCCCATTTCAGGAACTGATAGCGTTCGCCGTTGCGCGCATATTCCAGCTCGACATTGCGCCCGAACGATTGCGGCGTGCCGAATTCGTCGACCATCACGCTGTGATCGATCACCAGATGGACCGGGACCAAAGGATTGATCTTCTGCGGATCGCCGCCGAGCTGCTGCATCGCGTCGCGCATCGCGGCGAGGTCGACCACGGCCGGAACGCCGGTGAAATCCTGCATCAGGACGCGGGCCGGGCGGTACTGAATTTCGCGCGAAATCCGACGCTCCTTGAGCCAGTCGACCATCGCCTGCAAATCGTCGTTGGTGACGGTCACGCCGTCCTCGAAGCGCAACAGGTTTTCGAGGAGCACCTTCATGGAGAAGGGCAAGCGCGAAATGTCGCCGAGCTTTTCAGCCGCCTTGGCCAGCGAGAAATAGGCGTAGGACTTGCTCCCGACCGTCAGCGTACAACGCGTATCGAGGCTATTCTGTCCGGTCGGGATCATCGGGGGTCCTTGAATGTCGGCATGCCGCCCGTCGGGCAACGCGCTTTGGCCTTAGCAACGCCGCTTCGTGCCCGCAAATCCCGCACAGGCCTTATTTGCCGGAAGCGCGCCGTCGCTTTGCGGGGTCCGCTTGGCCCGCACCTACTCCTGCGGCATCGGCTGCTTCCTCGGCCGCCTCGACCGCGGCATCGGCAGCCTCCTCGGCCACCTCGCCCACGGCCACGCGGCGTTGCTCCAGCGTCTCCTTGACGTCTGCCTTCAGCTCCTCGATGTCGCTCTCGTCGAGTTCCTCGATCCCCGCCATTTCATTGCGCGCCGCCTTGCTGGCGATCAATAGCTCGTCGAGCTTGGCGTGCATGGCGACATCGCGGCGATGTGCGTCCGCCTCCCGGTCCTTCTGGCGGTTGAGCACCATCTGCGTCAGGGTGATCGCGAGAATCGAAAGCCCAGCCGTCAAAATGTCCGTTGGAAGGCGAAAAATCCACCACAACGCACAGAAAAGAATGATAGCGATCTGCGCGAACGGATGCGCCGCGAGATCGGACGCCCAGGACGATATCTGGCACCCGATGCGCTCGAACAGATTCTTGTCGGATGCGGAGGCCATTACGGCGCTACAACAGGCTAATCTCGGTTAAGTTGCGCTAAATCCAGCCACGCCGCTTGAGCACCCACAGCGGCAGCACGGCGCTGGCAAGCATCAGACCCAGTGCCCACGGGTAACCTGCGAGCCAGCTCAGCTCCGGCATATGGGCGAAATTCATGCCGTAGATGCCCGCGACCAGGGTTGGCGGAAGAAAAACCAGAGCGGCCCAGGAAAACAGCTTCATCGCCGCATTCTGCTCCACGCTGATCAGGCCCAGCGATGCATCCAGCAGAAATGTCAGATTGTCGGCGAGAAAACTCGAATGCTCAACCAAGGAGGTGGCATCGGTCGCGAGGCTCTCCGTGTGGCGGCGCGTTGCCGCATTGTTCGGCTCGTTCATCTGCGCCGACGCGCGGAGGAAGCTCAGCAGCCGGCCGGTGCTAACCGCGGAATAGCGGATCTTCGCGAGCAAGGTCTGCGCCCGTCCGATTCGGTTGAGCAAGGCCGTCAGGCGCGCTGCGGGAATACGGCGCTCGTCCACGTCCTTCTGGAATATGTGGTTGGAGATGCGCTCGATTTCGTCGCCCAGCACTTCAAGCTCGTCCGCGAGCCGATCGATGATTGCGTCGAGCAATCGCGCGAGGACGGTCGGAGCGTCGCGCGCAAGATCGGGTTCGCGATGCACATGGTCGATGAAGCTGGTGATCGGCTTGGGCGTTGCGTAACGCACTGTGACCAGGCGGTCGGACGTGAGTACGAAACCGATCGGCGTGGTGGTCGGCGCGCCCTCCGCAAGGCCGCGGATCGCGCTCAAGGTCATGTGAAGTGCGCCGTTGCGCTCATACAGCCGGCTCGAAGGCTCGATCTCGACCATCTCGTCGTGGGTCGGAATATTGATCCCGATGAGCTTTTCGACCAGCCGCTCCTCGTCCTTGGTCGGCTCTTCAAGGTCGATCCAGGTCGCGGTCGACGGAATCGTCCCCTGACCGCCATCGATCGAGCTTCCGTCGCAATCGGGTCCATAGGCACGCAGCATGGCGCGCTGATCCAACGAAGGGAGCGGTTTTGCAAGGGGCCGCGTCATTGCGAGCGGAGCGAAGCAATCCAGCTTGGCACCAAATGGATTGCTTCGTCGCTTCGCTCCTCGCAATGACGAAACATGCGCAAAGCCAGCAAAATCATCGTTCCCGCCATCGCCATCGTCATCGCCGCCGCCGCAATCCTGCTGGCGATGGGACGCCCGCCGATTTGTACCTGCGGCACGATCGATCTGTGGGTGGCGAGCACGACCAGCGCCAAGACCAGCCAGATGCTCAGCGACTGGTATAGCCCCAGCCACATCGTCCACGGCTTCCTGTTCTACGGCTTCCTGTGGTTGGTCGCGCGGCGGCAACCAATCGGTCGGCGCTTCGTCTTTGCCCTGTTGGTCGAGGCGGCGTGGGAGATCGCCGAGAACACGCCGATGATCATCGATCGTTACCGCGAAGCGACGGTCGCGCTCGGCTACACCGGCGACAGTGTGCTCAACTCCATGTCCGACATTGCGATGATGGGCGTCGGATTCCTTGCTGCGCGCAGGCTGCCGCTGTGGGCGGCCGTCGCCGTCGTCCTTGTGCTCGAACTCGTCCCGTTGATTGTCATCCGCGACAATCTGACGCTCAACGTGTGGATGCTTCTCGCCCCGAACGAAGCGGTTCGAAGCTGGCAGGCGGGTTGATCAAGCGATTGATCTTCAACACATTTGCGTCCATCCGCAAGCGCCGCTCCTGGAGTTATCGATGATCCGCACCACAGCTTTCCTGTTTGGCGCCGCAATTGCGATCTTCGCCTCGACCCCGGCCGCCGCCGGCGAGCTGTTCGGCGGGCTCTATGTTCATGACGTGAAAACGCCACTGGACCTGAGCGGTATCGAGCCCGGCCTGGACGTCCAGTTCGGCTACCGCGCCGGCCGGATCAAGGGCACTGTCTTGCAGCCTTACGCCTTCGCAGCCGTCAACAGCCGCGGGGAGACCAGTTATGCCACGGCAGGCGTCTCGGCCCGCTTCGGTCGCCGTCTCTATGTTCGCCCGGGAATCGGCCTGGCTATTCACAACGGATCGGCGGGCAAATTCCAGCGCGAGGACCGGGTCGCGTTCGGCAGCCGCATTCTGTTCGAACCGGAACTCGGGATCGGAGTCGATCTGAACGACCGTCTCAGCGTCGAGGCGAGCCTCGTTCACCTCAGCCACGCCCGCATTTTCAATCGCGGTCAGAATCCCGGGATCGACAATCTCGGGGTCCGCCTCAATTTGAAGCTCTAGCGCCCGAGCATCAGCTCCGGCTTGACCACCCGGTCGAAGGTCGCTTCGTCGACCAGCCCGAGCTCCAGTCCCGCTTGCTTGAGCGTAAGCCCCTTCTTGTGGGCGTATTTGGCGATATTGGCGGCATTGTCATAGCCGATCTCCGGGGCAAGCGCGGTCACCAGCATCAGCGACCGGTTCATCAAATCGGCGATGCGCTGCTCGTCCGGCTCGGCACCGTCGAGCATGCGCGCCGTGAAGCTTTCCATACCGACCGCCAGCAATTCGATCGAGCGCACGACATTGGCGCCGATCAGAGGTTTGAACACGTTCAGCTCCATGTGGCCCTGAAGGCCGCCGATCGTCACGGCCACATGATTGCCCATCACCTGTGCCGCGACCATCGTCAGCATCTCCGCCTGGGTGGGATTGACCTTGCCCGGCATGATCGAGCTTCCCGGCTCGTTCTCCGGCAGCTTGAGTTCGCCGAGCCCGCAGCGTGGACCGGAGCCGAGCAGGCGCACATCGTTGGCGATCTTGGTCAGCGCGACCGCGATCACGTTGAGCACGCCCGAAAGCTCGACCAAACTGTCGTGCGCGGCGAGTTCGGCAAATTTGTTGGGCGCTGAGGTGAAAGGCAGTCCGGTCAGCTCCGCGACTTCGGACGCGAAGGCGTCGGCGAATCCCTTGGGCGCGTTGAGACCGGTGCCGACCGCCGTTCCGCCCTGCGCCAGCCGCATCACGCGGGGAAGGCATCCCTCGACCCGATCGATGCAATCCGCGATCTGCGCGGCATAGCCGGAAAATTCCTGACCGAGCGTCAGCGGGGTCGCGTCCTGAAGATGCGTGCGGCCGATCTTGACGATGCGGTCCCAGTCGCTGGCCTGGCGGTCCAGTCGCGCGTGGATGGTTCGCAGCGCCGGCAGCAGGCGCTGGTGCACCGCGCGGGCCGCGGCGATGTGCATCGCGGTCGGGAAGCTGTCGTTCGACGACTGACCCTGATTGACATGATCGTTGGGGTGCACCGGCGATTTGCCGCCGCGCGTGCCGGCAAGCACTTCATTGGCGCGCCCGGCGATCACTTCGTTGGCGTTCATGTTGGACTGGGTGCCGGACCCGGTCTGCCAGATCACCAGCGGGAATTGATCGTCGAGGTCGCCGCGCGCGACTTCCGCCGCCGCTTGCTCGATGGCGTCCGCCAGCTTGCCGTCGAGCCCGCCGATGCGCGCATTCACCCGCGCCGCCGCCTGTTTCACGAACCCGAGCGCATGGACGATCTCGATCGGCATCCGCTCGCGCGGGCCGAACGGGAAATTGCCGATCGACCGCTCAGTTTGTGCCCCCCAATAACAATCCGCTGGAACCTCGATCGGTCCGAAGCTGTCGGTCTCGGTGCGGGTGTCGGTCATGGATAGTCCCCTAGTCGTCATCCCGGCGTTCAGCCGGGATCCACCTTTTCTTGTGGGGTTGCGCTAGAGGTAAGATGGACCCCGGATCAAGTCCGGGGTGACGAGCTTACGCTCGTCACTTCTTGCGCGTAAAGTCCACGCTCACGACGTTCGATCCGTCCTCGACCGGTTCGGCGCCCGGAGAATCATTCTCCGGCTTGTCATGCGCTTCCGCGAC
>JBDSZD010000290.1:0-2064 GCA_039925325.1 Sphingomicrobium sp. | reverse complement strand
CGGCCTGGTCGGCTAGCATCCGGTCGATCAGCGGGCTGAGCATCGCCAGCTCGATTGCACAAAGGAGCAGGACGAACAGCGGGATGAGCGCCGCCGCGGTTAGGGCCCGCAACCAGCCTTCCAGAATTCCGCGCGTGGCGTCGAACAGCAGGAACCCCGCCATCACCGGAGTGATCGCGAGCAAGAGCGCGAGAAGGATGCGCGATACGACCAGTAGGCCGACGGTCGATAAGGTCAGCAGGAAGGACGATACGTTCAACGCCATCGCAGCGGTCGGCGCGCCACCGACCAATGGCGATGCGATCCCCGCGCGCGTTCGCCACCCAACATTGCCCTGCTCGATCCGGTCGAGCGCCGACTGAATGCCTTCAAGCGGGGCGGGTGAATCGATGGCGACGACAAGTTCGCTCGCGATCCGGCCGGGGGCGCGGGCGAATGCATCGTAGGCGAGCGACTGAAATGAGGACCAGGACGCGGCCAGCAACAATACGATGCCGAGGCGGATTGCGAGACCAGTGACGTCTCCGAGCGAAAGCCCTTTTCCTAAAAGCAGCCGGTAACCGTAAAAAGCGACCGCAATCACCATCAGGCTCGTGAGTAACGCCGCGGTCGCCGCGCCCGGCGTCGACAGCGCGGAATAGCCGCGTTCGACAAGGCTCGATGCCTGGCAATCGGTGCTGGCGAGCAAGTCGCCAACCAGCCCGGGAACCGTGGCAGGGGCGCAAAGGTCGGGGTTCATGCCGCCGCCACCAATCGGGGGAGCCAGTCGGCAGGATCGTCGCCGACTTCGCCACGCAGCCGGTCGAGCAGGCGCACCGTCGACTCTCGCCCCGACAGGACGGTCAGCAATTGCGGTTCTGTCCCGAGGTTGAGCCGCACCACGACGCTATCTGTCCCATGCTTGACGAGAAAGGCACGGGCGGTCTCGGGCATCGACCGGACGATGTCATATTCGGTTTCGGTCAGCCCGAATCCATCGATGTAGTCGGACGCCTGCGCGCTCGAATTCGCCATGAAAAGCTGGGTGCCGGCCTGTTCGATAATCGCGCTGGCGATGCGGCTCTGCAACGCGTCCGAGGCCGATTGCGTGGCGAAACCGACGATGCCGCCGCGCTTTCGGATGGTTTTTTCCCAGTCGCGGATCCGCGCGACGAACACTTCGTCGTCCAGGGCTTTCCATCCCTCGTCGACGACGATGATGGTCGGCTTGCCGTCCAGTCGCTCTTCCACACGGTGGAACAGGTAGAGCATCGTAGGGGCGCGCAACGCCGGCTGGTCGAGAATCGCGGTCATGTCGAACCCAAGCGTTGGGTTCCCAAGGTCGAGACGGTCTTGCTCATTGTCGAACAGCCAGGCGAATTCGCCCGCCGAGTGCCAGGGGGCGAGCCGCGCGGCAAGGTCGCCAGCCGAGGCGCGTCCGCGTCCGCGGAACAGTTCGGCGACGTGGCGCAGGCGGCGAAACTCCGGCGGATTGGACATGGCGGTGTCAATCGCATCGACGATCCACCCATTCTCCTCGACGGACAGCTTTTCGCCACTACCGGCTGCCAGCCTGGCGAGCCATTCGGCAAGGAAGCGGCGGTTGACCGGCGTGTCGGGCAACGCGAGCGGGTTCATCCGCGTTGGCTCGCCCGGCCGCAGCGCCTCGTAGGTGCCGCCAATGGCGCGAAGGAAAATTTCGGCGCCGCGGTCCTTGTCGAAAAATACGATGCGCGGATCGAACCGTCGCGCCTGTGCAAGAAGGAACGAAAGGACCACGGTCTTGCCCGATCCAGACGGCCCGATGACGGTAAAATTGCCAAGGTCGCCGCGGTGGAAATTGAAGAAATAGGGTCCGGCCGCAGTCGTCTCGAACAATGTGACCGCATCGCCCCAATGGTTGCCATCGGAACGGCCAACCGGAAAGTTATGGGCGCTTGCGAAGCCCGCGAAATTCGCTGTCGAGACCAGAGCGCGGCGCGCGATATAATCGAAATTTCCTGGAAACTGCGCCCAGAACGCGGCTTCCAGCCCGAGTTCTTCCCGCACCACCGCGAACCCGCTTTCGGCGAGCGCCGCCTGCAC
>JBDSZD010000289.1:0-7561 GCA_039925325.1 Sphingomicrobium sp. | reverse complement strand
TTCGATCTTGCACCCGGTGGGGTTTACCATGCCGCCTCCGTTGCCGGAGCCGCGGTGCGCTCTTGCCGCACCCTTTCGCCCTTACCCGCTCGAAAACAGGCGGTCTGCTTTCTGTGGCACTATCCCTCGACAGGCTTGCGCCCGCCGGCCGGGCGTTACCCGGCACCGTTGTTCCGTGGAGCCCGGACTTTCCTCGCCCCCGCTTGCGCGAAGCCGCGGCCGCCCGGCCCTCTGGCTCGTCACCAGTAGCGCCGAACGGCCGCAGGCGGAAGGCGGCTATTGCAGCGGTAAAAACAGGTCTGTCACCGCCTCATGCTCGGGAACGTCGGGCATGAAGGCGACGCGCTGGACGAAGAACGGGAAATCGCGCGGCTCCTCGCCGCTTGCCGCCAGCCATTCACCATAGAGGAAATGGCTGGCGGAGCGCAGGTCGTCGCTCGACCCGGTCAGGCGTAGGACGGCGCAGCGCCCGCCTGGAATGAGGCCTTCGGTCACCCCCTGATCATTGGGTTCGATGGCGCGCCCGGTTGCCGCGCAAATGTCGAGCCGGAACTCATCCGCGGGAGTTTCGTCCGGATCGCAGTGAAAGATGTTGAAGGTCTCGCTTGTGCCCGGCGGCAGTCCCGCGCCTTTCCGCCAGTCGATGAAGCGTCGGATTGTCGCGCCAACGGCCTTGGGATCGCCCCAGTGCTCCATCATCGCCACCGGCGTTGCGGGAAAGTCGATGATCGTCACTGACTCTTTGTCGAAAGTCTTCGTCATATGCTTGCTCCTTGCCTGGTGAAGCGGCGCGAACGCCGCGTGCCAGGAGTTCCACTGCGGTTCTCGTCGAAATTGGGTCGGACTTTGGTCGATCCGCTCCCGGAACATGCGCGCGAAGGCCTCGGGACCTTCGTAACCGCTATCGAGAGCAATCTCGATCACCGGCTCCGACTGGCGAAATGCGAGCCGGTATGACGCACGTTTGAGCCGCGCAAGCTGCACGTAACGACCAACCCCAATTCCGAATGTAGCCGAGAACTGCCGCTGGAAATGATGCTTCGAGAAAGCGGCGACCCCGCTCAGCGTCGCTACGTCCAAGGCGCCGTCGAGATGCTGGTCGATATGGTCCAGCACCCGCTGCATTCGCGCTTGATAATGTTGTAACGCCCGCTTGCTCATTGCACCTCCCTGGCGCGACCAGCTTTAGGAGGCGGCCAGTGTGGGCGCCTGACGGATAGTGCTGACCTACTGCGGCCTCGGCAGCAGTAGCGACAGCAATTTCGCCCGGCACTCGCCGTCGATGATGCCGTCGATCTGGTCCGGCCGGAAACGGCGCTGGAAGGCGATGACCGCTTTCGTCTCCTCCGAGACATCGTAGCCGAACCGCTCCAGCGCGAGCAAAAAACCGGCGTCGGTCCAGAAAGGGTCGATCAGGTCGCGCGTCGGGCTCGGCAAGGCCAGCCGCCGTCGCGCCAGGACTTCCCAAGGGAACAGCTCGCCCGGATCTTCCTTGCGCGCCGGGGCAACGTCGGAATGGCCGACTACATCGCCGCGGCCGATCCCGTGCCGGTCCTTGATCTCGGCGATGAGCGGGACCAGCGCTGAAATCTGCTCGTCCGGGAAGTTGCGATAGCCGAACTCGTGGCCCGGATTGACGATCTCGATCCCGACGCTCGCGGAATTGACGTCCGTCGTCCCGCGCCAGCGCGACTTGCCCGCATGCCACGCGCGCTTCTGCTCATCGACCAGCCGATAGATGGTGCCGTCCTCATCGACGCAATAATGGGCCGAGACCTTGGCGTCGGGCGAACACAGCCGGGCCAGCGCGCCCTCGCAATCCGGCATTCCGGTGTAATGGAGCACGATCATCGACACCGGCAGGGCCCGCTCGTCGAAATTCGGCGAAGGTCGGTCGATCATTTCCATGGCGGCGCCATAGCCGCATGATCAGGGCGTCGGGGTCAAGCCTTAAGCGACTCGCGCCGCGGACACGTCCATTGCGCCTTCGACCAAACGATACAGTCCGCGAGCTTCCTGATCAGCCTGAAGCTTGCGTGTGGAGCCGATCACGGTCTCGCCTGCGCCGAGCATGAGCCAGCCGTCAGGCGCGATCGCCTGGGTCAGCCGCTCGAACGCCTGCGCGCGCGTTTCCGCGTGAAGATAGAGCAGGACGTTGCGACATAGGATGATGTCGAAATTGTTTGGATGCGGCGGCGGATCGAGCAGGCTGTGAATTTGAAAGCGCACCATCCGGCGGAGCTGTTCGACGGCGCGCCAGCCCTCGCCGCCTTCCTCAAACCAGCGCACCATCTCGTTGATGCCGAGGCCGCGCTGCACTTCGAACTGGGTATAGCTGCCGTCGCGAGCGCGATCGATGACGGACCCCGACACGTCGGTACCCATGATGTCGATCGTCCAGCCGTGCCACAGGTCAGGCTTCTGCGCGAACAGCATCGCCAGCGAATAGACTTCCTGACCGGTTGAGCAGCCAGCCGACCAGATGGTGATGCGCTTGCGCTTCTCGCGCCGTTCGCGAAGGAGCGGAAGGGCGTGCCGGGACAGGAGGTCGAACGGCGCCCGGTCCCGGAAGAAATAGGTTTCGTTATTCAACAGAGCCTCCACGACCAGGTTCGACAAGCTTGGCTCCCGGCCCATGACCAGGATGGTAATCAGCTCATCCAGCGTTGCTATTCCACGTTCTTTCAGCAGGCCCGACAGTGCGGTTTCGATCCGCCAGCGCCTGCTCATCGTCAGTTGTTGCCCGGTGCGCGCCTCGAGCAGGCCCGCAAGGATCCGGCTGGAGCTGTCGCTTACCTGCACGGTACGGCCTCGACCCGCGACGCAATGCGCCGGGCAATCTTGTCCGGCGGCAGAACGGCGCTGGCGAGGCCGGCTTCCAATACTGCGCGCGGCATGCCCCATACCGCCGAGCTGACTTCATCCTGAGCGATCACCGATCCGCCCGCCGATACGATCGCGTGTGCGCCTTCGGCTCCGTCCCGGCCCATCCCGGTCAGGACGACGCCAAGCGCGCGCTCGCCGAACACTGCCCCGACCGATGCGAACATCGGATCGACCGATGGCATGCAGCCGCTCCGAGTTCCCCCCTGGATCAGGTGAATGACGGGGGTGTTGCCCGACAAAGCCACCGTCATATGCGAATCGCCCGGTGCGATCATGATCAAGTCAGGACGAAGCTCCATCCCTTCCTCGGCCACCACCGCCTCGCGCTTGGCGGTAGCGCCAAGCTGCCGCGCGAATATTGCCATAAACGGTGCTGGAAGATGCTGCGTGACCAGAATTGGCACGCCAATCGCCGGCGGGAGCTGCTGGAACAAGGTGTCGAGCGCGTGAATACCGCCGGTCGATGCACCGATCGCGACCACGTCGATGGGACCGAAACTCATCGCGCGGAGCGGCGCCTGTTGACCGGTTGCCGGCACATGAAAGGCGGTCGGCTGCTGATGATTCGCACGGCCCAAAGCCTTGAGCTTGCTGACCAGCACTTCGGAAAATTTGCCGTTGAACCGGCCGACGCCGGGTTTGGGCAAAGTGTCTGCGGCACCGAGAGCGAGCGCGGCGACGGTGTCGACGCCACCCTCTTCAGCCATCGACGAGACGATGATGACCTTGGCTCCACCAGCGGCCGCGAGAATTTTGGGGATAGACTGGAGCCCGCCCGCTCCGGGCATGTCGAGATCGAGCAGGATGATGTCGACGCGGACCGCATCGAGTGCTTCCAGAGCATCCTCGGCGGTTCCGGCGACGGCAACGATTTCGAAAGCGGGATCGGCTTCGACCATGCGCGACAGGACCGCGCGCGCGACCATCGAATCATCCACGATCATCAGTCGGATGCGACGGCCCGCAACCCCTCGGTCCTTAGTGACCGGCGATCTGGCGAGCGCCCGCTCCACGGGAAGCTCAGGCTACGCCAACGAGCTGCAGCTTTATGTGAAGCGTCTCGCGGTCGAAGGGTTTCATGACATATTCGTCGGCGCCGGCCTCGAGCGCGGCGCGGATGTGCGCCATGTCGTTCTCGGTCGTGCAGAACACGACTTTCGGCTGGTCCTCATGGCCGCGCTGCCGAAGCAGGCGGAGGAATTCCATGCCGCTCATCACCGGCATGTTCCAATCCAGCAGCACCACGTCCGGCATCTTGGCCTCGCAGCGCGTAAGCGCTTCCTGCCCATCGCCGGCTTCCTCGACCTCGAACTCGAGCGTCTCCAGAATATGCCGGGCGACCTTGCGGATCACCTTGGAGTCATCGACGATCAAACAGCTCTTCATTCCACATTTCCCGCTTCGCCTGTCAGGGCGTTTTAAACGTTAAGGGTAACGAAGACCTTAAGCTGCTTTCGCTTCGCTGCCGGCCACCAAAGCCGCAACGTCGATCAGCAACAAAGGCCCGCTTTCAGTTTCCACCATTCCGATCGAGGCGCGTTCCCAGCCCGAGCCCATTGCTGCGCGCACCGGCGCCGGGTCGGATTGGGCTTCGATCACGTCTTCGACGGTATCGACGATCAGTGCGTAATGATGGCCGTCGAGTTCAATTACGGCCGCCTCGCGGACTTTCTGTTCGCGGTCGATGCTACCCAGTTCAAGCGAACGCATGCAATCGATCACCGTCAGAACACGACTACGAAGCGCCGACAGGCCGGCGATATGGGGCGCGGCGCGCGGCACCGGGATCAGGGTGTCGAGCTCGACCACGGATTCAACCGCGGCCGCCGGCAATGCGACCCGCTCGCCGCCTATGGTCACAACCAACAGCAACTCGTTCATCTTTTGCCTCCCGCACCGGCGGACTTGAGCGCCATCATCAAGCTGGCGCGGTCATAGCGATAGATGCTGCCGTCGCTCGCGCCGGAGGCTTCGGGTGTCGAGCGCAGCCGGATCAGCCGGCCAGCTTCCCCAGTGGGCGCCGCCGCTTCTGCCGATGCAATAGTCACGTCGGCAATCGCTTCGTCGGCTTCATCGATCACCCGGTAACCGGCGGATTCGACGATCGGACGGAGCATATTCTGCATCCACGGGTCGTCCGACGGCAGTCGGCAGACCGGGGCGCGGTCGCTGGTCTTGCCCGTGGCACCGTGCTTGGCGAACAGCCAATGGACATCGAGCAGTTCGGCTGGCTCCCCGGCAATCAGGGTCACGCCGCTGACTTCGCCGGGACTTTCGGCGTCAATCACATCATGGTCGATGCTGGCGAGATCGATCACTTCGTCGAAGGCATAACCAAGTTCGGAAACGCCATCGCTCAGCCGGAACAGGCGCAGCTTCTCGGTCGGCAGATCGCCGCCCTCGAGACCGGCGATCGGAAGGATTGAGTCGCCGAGGCGGACGCGTAGCCTGCCGGCGCTCTTCTTGATCGCCGAAACCGGGATTTCCTCGATACGGTCGACGAGCGCGAGGCGTAACGCCCGGCGGCTTCCATCGATCGCACGGAACAGCAGCACCGGAGTGTTGACCACGGCCTTGGCCGCCTGGTCCTCGATAACGCGGCTGGCGCGCTCATGCGCTTCAAACTTCACCCCGCCGACATGGGCAAGGCCCGCCGGATCGAACAGAAGGATCGGACTACCGTCGTCGGCCAGAGTGGTTCCAGCGTACAGACCCGTCGCCATCACAGCGGGGGCGGCCGGCTTGACCACCAATTCCTCGTGATCGTGGATCTTGTCGACGGCAAGCGCGTAAAGATCGCCGCCAGCTGGCCGCAGGACGACGAGCGTGCGCGCGTCGGACGCGACATTGCTTTCGATACCAAGGATGTCGGCGAGCGCGACTTCGGGAACGCGGCGGCCGCGGATGGTCGCCATACCCGCGCCTCCGACATGCTCGCGCGTCACGGACTCGCCGTTGGTGCGGACGATCTCTTCGATCGCAGAGCGAGGAATGGCGAAATGATGGTCGCCAATCGACAATGTTAGCGCGGGGATAATGGTCAAAGTTAGCGGCACACGCAAAGTCATGCGCGTTCCTTCACCGGACTTGCTGTCGACTTCGACGATGCCGCCGATACGCTCGACGTTGGAGCGGACCACATCCATGCCGACGCCGCGACCCGAAATGGCGGTGACTTCGCTGGCGGTGGAGAGCCCGGCCTCGAACACCAGGGCCAATTGCTCGCGCGGAGCAAGCTGCGCCGCGTCCTTTTTGTCGATCAGGCCGCTGGCAATGGCCTTTTCGACCAGTTTCTGACCGTCGACCCCGCGTCCGTCGTCGTGGATGTCAATCAGGATCTGGTTGCCCGACTGACGCGCGGACACCGAAAGAATGCCGATCTCGCGCTTGCCGGCCTTGAGCCGGTCGGCGGGCATCTCGATGCCGTGATCGATCGCGTTGCGAATGATATGGGTCAACGGATCGCGGATCATCTCGATCATCTCGCGATCGAGCTCGACATCCCCGCCGTCGATATCGACCAGCACCTGTTTGCCGAGCTCCGACGACAGGTCGCGCACCATGCGCGGAATGGCGACGAACAGATTTTCGATCCGCTGCATACGGGTACGAGTGATTGCATCGCGCATTTCGGCGATAATCAGGGACAATCGCTCGAACGCCCCATCGACCGTTACTTCGGTCGTGTTTTCGCGCAGCCGGCGCGCGAGTTCGTTGCGCGCCAATACCATGTCGGAAACGCCGCTCATCACCCGGTCGAGCAGCTCAACGGACAGGCGGATTGTGCGCGGGGTGGCAGTCTTGCTGCCCGCCGGACCGTCGGTGACGACTGCAGTTGCCGGAGCTGCAGCAGTTTCCGCGCCAGGCGCAAGCGCTTCGATCAAATCATGGTCGTCGCCCACGGGGATCGGTTCGCCGGCCTCGATACAGCCGATCATCTCACCGATCCGGTCAATAACGGCGAGCACCGCGCTGACCAGCGGTGCGTCCGCGTGTCGGCGACCAGCGCGAACATCCGCGAGCGCGTCTTCGGCAGCATGGCTGAGGCTCTCGAGGCGCGGAAAGTCGAAAAAGCCGCAATTGCCTTTGACGGTATGGACAAAGCGGAAAATGGAATCGAGGCGAGCGCGATCGTCCGGCGATGCTTCCCAGGCGACGATTTCGCCGCCCAATGCTTCAAGCATCTCCCGGCATTCAGCTACGAAATCGGAAATCAAATCATCCATCGGCTTCGCAGTCCCCGCTCGTTCAGGGAGCTTTATGCCGCCGAGGTGTTAACGCCGCGTTATCCCTGCCCCAAACGTGTCGCAGCCTGCGCTGGCAACGTTACGCCGATCAGCAGCACTTCGTCGGCAGGGTCGGACAGCTGGATCGATCCGCCCGCTTCCTGGACCAGGCTGTGCGCCAAATAGGCTCCGGCTGCCCGCGGCTCCACCGTTTCGGATGCCTTGCCGATCAGCGTGTCGCGGAATGTCGGGTCGAGCAGGATCCGCGGCCCTTCGCCCCGGATCACCATTTCGATCTCTCCGTCGCGGCTTTCGGCGCCGACATCGAGACGTCCACCCCGGACTAAAGCGTCGCCGGCAATCAGCGCGAGATTCAGCAACAGCTTGATTGCGCCCTTTGGAAGCTTCGAATCCGCCACGATCCAGCCAAGCTCGATCCGCCGCTCGGG